>NZ_JACJPK010000073.1:0-14663 GCF_014696035.1 Trichocoleus sp. FACHB-262
GTTATTCCAAGTCACAAGAGATGCTGGAAGCCTCTATTTGCTTATTGACCTACTATCTGAGACATTGGAAAGTACTGGTTCCTGTCTAAATCATTCGCTCTTTGTGCAACGCCCCAGGAAGAATTGTCACTAACTCCCAGCCTCTAGCTCCCGCTTCATTCAATACATCCTCAAGTTCTATTTCGTTGATCTTCCCTGCCCCGAATGTTCCTTGAGCAAAGAACTTAATCGTTTTATACTCCCACTCACCCATGGCCTTCTCTAAAGAGTTTCAAAATTACCCTAAAATTTTCCGATACCCATCTCTCACTACAAAGTCTGATCTTAGCGGCGATCGCCCCCAGACCAAATCTCTGAAAACTCAGCTCCCCCGTTGCTCGTTGCTATCGATTGTCATAATCTTTAGAAATAGAATAATCACAAAAAGCTTGGTCCAGCATGGGTTCAAGCGATTCCTAATTGCAACTCAGGTTGAAGCGATCGTAAAATTTACGAAAGTTGTTAGTCAACACGATATTTGGGTCATACGTGGAATTGGTGAAGCGATCACAACAGTTTAGGTGGTCGTAGTGCATCGAAGCGTTATTGATAGAACATCCAGCGAGGCCTATTAGCTCGGCCTAGCCTTACCTTCTGGAATTCGGCGACAGACCTTTCCGGCTGTTCCCGCTAGAATGATTGCCATCTATGGATGAGGAGATAGGCATGAGCAATCCCGAAACCCCATCGACACCCGCCGATACCCGCTCACGGCGGTTTTACCATGGCACCCGGGCGGACCTGAAGCCTGGCGACCTGATTCAACCTGGTTATGCCAAGAAGTATCCGGGGAATCCCACAAAGTCCTATCGCTCGCGGGAGCCGCTGCGGGTGGTGAGCGAATACCTGGACTGGCAGGGACACTTCCCGGGAGTCATCCAAGCAATGAAGGACCGCATCGCGGGTTTGGAGCCCATCGATGACTGAGCTGCTCTGCACGAGTTGCGAGGGGTCCGATTGTGCATTCAGAACAAGCCGTTGGTCAATTTGAAATCTGATTGAGAGACGCTAATGCTCAGTTGCTAGTAGCAAAAGTTGAATTAGGTGGTCAAGATTGGGCTGACAATAGCAGACGACGCACTAAATGCGACATAAAGCTATACTGGGCTGAAGGTGAGGTTGAAGAAACGGATTGGCATTGCTTTGAGGCTTTTAAGCGGGTTCGAGAGAAACTAGCTTTGCATGACCTCCTGCCAATGCGCTACGGAGCCAGCAGGAAAGTCGTACTTTCGGGAATACTGCTCGATATGGGTTTTGGGTTAGAAGTATATAAAGCGGCTGAACTTGGCCTCCACTATGCCCGCGATTTCTAACTCTTTGTTGCAGTGGACAGCCAAAAAGCTGCGCTTTTGTCCGCTGCAACAAAGAGTTAGAAACTGTCCCCTCTCCTTCACCTACCGCTTATGCCAGAGCAACCTGTACCAGAAATCAAACTGCTACGCGCAGCATACGCAGCCTTCAACGCGCGTGACATTGATGCCGCCCTCGTCCTCATGACTCCCGACGTGGCTTGGCCGAAGGCATTCAAAGGCGGTTTTGTTCGTACTCCTGAAGCAGTCCGCGCTTACTGGACGGAGCAGTGGAGTGAGATCAATCCCCACGTCGAGCCGGTTGCCTTTCACCCGGAGGAGGATGGGCAGGTCTGGGTCGAGGTGCATCAGGTTGTGCGCGATCTGTCCGGAGCCGTGCTTGCCGATGAGCACGTCGGCCACCGTTTCACCATTAAGCATGGCTTGATTCAAGCCATGGAAGTTTGCCCACTTTCATCGTCTGGCCTCGGTGCCTAACAACGAACAACGCGCATACACACCAACCGTTGAGAGTTATCAGTATGCTACAAAGGTGATCTACGGCGGGAATCGGCAACCTGAGCTGGCTGCGTTTCCGAGTTAGAGCTAGCTGTTGAATAGTGGCGAGGAGTTAATGATTTGCCCGAAGCTGCATTAACAGGTCGTGTTGCCCTTGTGACTGGTGTGAGTCGGCGCAAAGGGATTGGCTTTGCGATCGCCCAACAATTAGCAGTGTTAGGGGCAGACGTATTTATTCATTCTTTTTCACCCTTTGATGCCAGTCAACCTTGGGGTGCTGATCGAGATGGAATTTCTGCAATTATTAAAGGCCTTCAGCAACAGGGCACACGTATTGCTCATGCTGAAGTAGATCTGCTCGACTGCACGGCTCCCCAACAACTGATGAACGCTGCGATACAAGCCTTTGGTCATATCGATATTTTGATTGCCAATCACGCTTACAGTACGATGGGGAGCTTGGAAGAATTAACCGCAGCAGAGATTGACAAGCATCTACAAGTGAATGTGCGAGGGACGTTGTTACTAGTGCAAGCGTTTGCGGCGCAACATGATGGTCGCTCTGGAGGCCGATTGGTTCTTCTGACTTCTGGACAGCATCTTAACCCGATGCCTGGAGAGTTAGCGTATGTTGCTTCCAAGGGTGCGCTTCATCAACTCACACTGAGTTTGTCAGCTCATTTAATTTTGCGGGGCATTACTGTAAATACAGTCAATCCTGGCGCAACAGACACAGGTTATGCCTCTGCTGAGCTGTATGAATCAATTCGGATAGCTCATCCACAAGGGCGTTGGGGACAACCAGAAGATGCAGCGCGTCTCATTGGGTGGCTTGTGACAGACGATGCTCAGTGGATTACAGGACAAGTTCTCAATTCCACAGGAGGTGGAGTGTAGATGTAAGTGCTAGCGTAAGCTAACCAGCCAGCGCAGCGGACGGAAGGAGTCCGTCTGAGCGGTTGCAAAGTTCGATGCCGACCCTGATTTTTGCCGTCGTAGCCAGCATCATTGCCGAAAATGAGTCGGTTTGGTTGGTTGAGTACGAGAGGTTGTCTGCGACGGGTGATGGGATCGTTATGCGGCTCAAGGGATCGCTTGAATCATCATTGGAAAGTCATCTGTGGGATATTGCAAACGGACTTAAGCTTGAAGGAACAATGGAATGCTATGGCTTGTTGTGTTTCTGGGAGGGTTGATAGGGGTAGTCGGGTTCGGAGCAATTTATCAAACACTTGCTACAAGACGCGATCGCCGCAGATTTCTATCACCTGGAAAATTAATTGCGATCGACGGCAATCATTGGCACTATCAAGTGATGGGCGAAGGGCTTCCCACCGTCATTTTGGATAGTGGAGCCGGAGGGACTCACATCGATTGGCAACTCGTACAACCTGAAGTTGCGAAATTCACGAGAGTTTTGACCTACGATCGCGCAGGCTATGGCTGGAGTGATTTCAGTTCAGAACCCCGTACAGCTGAGCAAATCGTTAAAGAGTTGCGGCAACTTTTGCGTGAGGTTGAGATTAAGCCACCTTATGTCTTAGTAGGAATGTCTTTAGGGGGTTTATTCAGTCGTTTATTTGCCTATCACTATCCAGAAGAAGTGGCTGGGATGGTTTTAGTCGATGTAGCGCACGAGAGAATGTACGAGGAGACCCCAGCCGAGTGGGTTGAATTGAACAAACGGCTTGAAGGGCTATTAGTTCATGTGTTGCCAATCATGGGACACATAGGTTTGCTGCGTTTGCTCGTGACTTTTGATGCTTTACCGATGGCGGCTGGTTTATTCCAAAAATTCCCACCTGCACTGCGCCCGCTTGCTAAAGCAATCTATTCTCAAACTCAGTTTGGGAAAGCCTTTGCTCAGGAATCAGCTGCGGTATCAGCCAGTATGAATCAGGTTGAGCAGGTACGAAAGACAAATTCATTTCCTGACATTCCTCTCATCGCCTTGTCGTCTGGAGAGCCCGACTTCGACATCACCCAAGAGGTGCTTGAGAAATTGCAAGAATTACATGCAGATCTAGCGAGTGAGTCACCTCAGGGTGTTCACACAATTGTGCACAGCAGTGGACATGCCATCCAACTCGACCAACCAGAATCTGTCATTGATGCAATTCGCCAAGTTGTTGAAAAAGTGCGTTGTAGTAGCATCACCTAACGCTTTAGTAGCTAGCGACAATGCCGAAAATGACCATCTTCGGCATTATTTGAGTTGCGATCGCTTGAGCTCTCAATGATTTGAGGCGTACTACAAAAAATACGGCATTATCTATTTTCGGCAATGCTTCTCAAAAGCAGGGACGGCATAGAGCCCGTGACCGCACTTTGCTGTTAATAATGTTTCGGGATGGGTTGAGAGTCGGAGATGTTGAACTCCTGAAATCGGATGCACTCATGCTGAATGAGCAAGCGATCGCAGGGTTTTGATCACGCCCTTTCTGCCCTTGCAACCTTCATTGATCAATTACTGCTAGCCATGATACTGCGGCGGCAATATCATGGCTAGAACACGCGATGATTGGCTTCGCCAAACGCCAGGCGGGCCAGGTAAGCAATCCCCGTATTGGGCACAACTATCGCGACTTTTACATCAGCTTGCTTGAGCGCATCGGTTAACCCCTGCTGCGTGAGCACAATTTCTATCGGCGGGCGCTCAAGCTCCAAGGCATCGTACATCACCTGTTTGCAGCCCGTGTCTCTCTGCAACATCACAATGCGCTGATGACACTCCTGTATGAGATCGGCTGTAGCCACCCCGCGAATTCGCGCGAGGATGATTCCACCCACAAGCTCAACCCATAACTGATCTGGACTCTCGTTTAGCATAATGATGCTCGTTGATGAAATTGTCTCGGCTCAACTTTTAATTAGCCCAAATCAATTCTGCCAATCTCCCAAGTTGGACATGAGCCCGAAAAAATTTTCGTATAGTACCTCTGATTTCGGGAATTAGCCCGAATTCTTTAGTGTTTCTTCGCGCTAGTTTCACCTTTTATCCCGCCTAAGATCCCAGCTGAAACCCAACTATGGCAGGTGAAGTACTTAAACAATAGGGTTAGGCAAGATCATCGAAATATCAAGCAAATCACCAAGCCAATGATGGGCTTCAAATCTTTCAACCCGGTAAGACGAGCCTTGCGCGGAATTGAAGCGGTGAGCCTGCTCCGCAAAGGCAAGTGAAGGGGAATTGAAAAAGGTGATATGCGAGCCAAGCTAGAATTCGTGTCTCAAATTTTTCGAGCGGGTTGCTTAATTGAGTCTAGATTAGGTCAACGGTTTGTTCTCCAATGGTTTTTGCAACAGAACCGCATTTTCTAGGGTAGTCTTGTGTCCAAGTGGCAAGCCTATCTTTTTTTTGTACTTAGCAGCTCTATTGCCCGCTACATAGTTACTTCAAGCTTCCTGTCACCCTCTGAGGCTTCGCCAGTTTGAACCTATGAAAAGATGTTCTTAACCATAACGTTCAGTACAGCTATGTGTTTAACTAGCTACACAACTATTGGTAAGGAGACTACAAAAGTTGTCTCTCCCTGAGCACTATTGACATCGATGGCTCCCCCCAAGCGCTTCACTAGCTTTTGCACAAGAGCCAGCCCTAGTCCAGTGCCACCCTGTTTCCAGCGATCGGCATGGGCAACTCGATAGAACTTGTCAAAGATCTGTGGGAGATCACTGGCTGGAATTTCTGCTCCAAAATTGGTGACTCGTAGCTGGAGCTGATTTTGCTCGACTGCAACACTCACCACAATCCGTTCTTCTGGCGGCGTATATTTACAAGCATTGTGCAGCAGTTCTACCAAAATCCGGTTGAGTGCATCTGGGTTAGACTGAATATGCGGTGGCGAATCAGGTATTTCAATCTGCAAGTACTGCTGATGAGCATCAGCCCGTTCTTGAAACGATTCTAATAAGGCAGATAACCAAAGTTTAAGATCAATGCATTCAGTGACCAATGGCGCTGACGTAAACTCTAGCCGCTGTAGATCTAATAAATCATTGATCAAGCTAATTTCTCGTTCACATTCACTGTCGAGAATTCGTAAATACTGGGTAACTCTCGAGTTCGGGGTAGCATTTGCTGACTGAGAAATGTCAGTGATCGCTGGCTCGTCGGTAGCAGCAGTTTCAGAACGCGCTAAGGTGACTTTGAGCATTTTGATCGCCATCTTCATGTTAGTCACGGGCGTTCGCAGTTCATGCGAAACAGTGCTGAGAAAGTCATCCTTCATCTGATGTAAGCTCTCTAACGCTGCTACCTGACTTTGAGCGGCTGCATAGAGCCGTGCTTGCCGAATCGCGATCGCACATTGATTTGCCACCTGCTGCACTAGGCGAATCTCATGTTCAACAAACACTGTTGCTTGGAGCCGAGAAAGCCACAGATCACCCAAGACCCCTTGATCATCAAAAATAGGACAGGCAAGGAGCGTTAATGCACCATGTTCCAAATAAGGTTCGCAGGATTGAAACCACTGACGGTGCAGCAGGTGGTGGTAGATCTCTGGGAACTCTGCCATCGACACAGTTTTCCCTTGCTTTTGGCGGCTGAGGGTCGTGTACTCGTAGCAGGTAGTTGCAGTTTGTTGTCCTAGGTCATAAAGTGCTGTGTCACATGAAGCCACCGCTAAACCCAAAGCCAGCTCTTGCACAGCGGTTTGCAGAATCTGTCTCTCGTCAAGATTGTCTCGAACTTTATCGGTAATTCGCTTTAGCAGGGCATCAAAGTCTCGCGCTTGCTGGAGCTGAGCAGTTCGCGCCTGTACCTGTTGCTCCAGATTGGCATTGAGTTGCTGCACCTGTTGATAAAGGTGTGACTGTTGCAGTGCGATCGCAACCTGGTCGGAGAGTTGCTTGAGCAGGTCAATTTCAAGCGGACTCCACGGTCGAGGCTGAGTGCATTGATTTACGCTCAGCAGCCCCCATAGGGTTTGCTCTCGGACAATCGGGACAACGAGATTGGCTCTAATCTGCAAATTCGCCAATAAATCAACGTGACACGGCGACAAATTTGCTGCATAAATGTCCGCGATGTTGAGCACTCGTCCCTGTCGATACTGCCTAGCATAGCCGTCGCTAAAACACTGATCTCTGACTGTTCTGCCTAAAATTGACAGATTGGGCGTAATCACAGATTCCACGATGACGACTCCGCTCCAATCTGGCTCAAACCGATAAATTAACACGCGCTCGACACGGAGCAACTGGCGAACTTCCACTACCGTTGTATTCAGAATGGCATCAAGGTTTAAAGACTGGCGAATCCGCTGGGTGATTTCTGCCAGCAATTCTTTCTGCTCGGCTTGTTGCCGTAGGGTTGCTTCGGCTTGTTGCCGCTGGGTAATTTCTATTCTTAGCTCTTGGTTCGCGGCGGCTAACTGTTCTGTGCGCTGCTGCACCCGTTGTTCCAGCTCTGCATTGAGGTTACGGATCTCTGTCTTTGCCGCCTGGAGGGCAAGCTGGTTTTCAATGCGGGCCAAGACTTCTTCTGCCTGGAAGGGCTTGGTAATATAGTCGGCTCCCCCCACCTCAAATGCCTTGACTTTGTCCCAGGTCTCATCCAGAACACTCAGGAAAATCACCGGAATCTCGCGGGTTTGCTCTGCTGCCTTGAGCTGTTGACAAACCTCGTAGCCGTTGATTCTAGGCATTTGGATGTCGAGTAAAATCAAATCCGGTGGAGCTGAGCGAACCACTCTCAGGGCCATCACCCCATCAATCACGCCTCGAACCTGGTATCCTCGCTCCGTTAGAGTGGATGACAGAAGGTGCAGGTTTTCTGGTGTATCGTCAACAATCAGAATATTTCCCTTGGGGATCTGATTCGGAGGGATATCCATCAAGATGCTCCACTAGGGCAATAATTTTATCACAACGGAAGTTATGAACCCAGTGACTTAAGGTGTCAGCTAGAAGCACTTGCTCTGCTGGAATTTCCGCAATCAGTTGGAATAACCAGGCATTATTCACTTGATCGGCTGCTTGGTAGAGCTGTGCAATCCACTCAGTCGGCATGACTGTTAAGCTTTCAACACCTAACCGATAACCCTCAGCCTTAGGATTTTGCTGGTTTGGGTAATTGCCGTCTTGCTGCATGCTTACCGGAGCATCGCTTGTTCCGTAGCTATACCTTACCGCCAAATACTGAGCGATCTTGTTAAGAATGACCGCTTCTTGTATCGGTTTGCATACAAAGTCATCACACCCAGCGGCCAAGATCAGGGCTCGATCTGCATCCAACACACTTGCGGATAAGGCAATGATAGTGGTCCCTGATCCTTGTGGTTGTGCCTTGATGTATTGGGTTGCTGCATACCCATCCATCACAGGCATTCGCATATCCATCCAGATCAGATGGGGTTGCCAATGTTGCCACAGCGCGATCGCCGCCTGTCCATTCTCAGCCTCGCGCACCTCAAAGCCCAGGGGAGCCAGCATCCTTACCAACAATTGACGGTTGGTTGAGCGATCGTCTACTACCAAGATTCGGTAGGTAGGCTGATCGGGTGCCAATCCCATCACACGTTGGACTGGTTGCTGTAATGTCACAGCGGCTTCGGCATCCCCCACCTGGATCTCAAAGGTGAATATGGTGCCACTGCCCAAGGTGCTATTCACGGTAATGTCTCCACCCAGCAGGCGGACAAATTGACGGCTGATTGGTAATCCCAAGCCTGTTCCCTCTTGAGATCTCAGACCCGATTCGGTTTGCGAAAAAGCCTCAAATAAGGTTCCTAGCTCGTTGGTAGCAATGCCCACACCTGTGTCTTTCACCTCAAACCGTAACGTCAGGGGGGAGGAAGGGGCGGGCGCATCAGAAGGGGTGGACGCATTTTTGTCGTCTGCTGTGGCGGTTTCTTCTACCCGCTCTACGACGCTGACACGCAGGATTACGCTGCCTTGTTGAGTAAATTTAATGGCATTCCCCAATAGGTTAAGCAGGATTTGCCGCAGTTTTCTTTCATCCGATCGCACGTATTGAGGTACTTCAGGAGTACGGCTAAACATCAACTGCAAACCCTTAGCGCTAGTTTGTAGTTGCAGCATCTCTTCTAACGTATCGAGCAGGCGATATAGGTCAAACCGATTTTCATACAGCGTTACTTGTCCTGCCTCAATCTTCGACATCTCTAACACGTCGTCAATCAGGTCTAGTAAGTGCTCGCCGCTGTGATTGATAATTTCTAATTCTGCGGCTGCCGATACTAGAACTGGATTGCGTGCTAACAACCGAGAAAAACCGAGAATGGCATTGAGGGGCGTTCTTAGCTCGTGGCTCATGTTGGCTAGAAACTTGCTTTTGGCTTGGTTTGCCGTATCCGCCGCTTCTTTCGCGGCTTTGAGCTGAACGGTCCGTTCGGCAACACGGGTTTCTAGTTCCTCAAACGATCGCTTTAACTGGGTTGCCATCTGGTTAAAAGACTGACCCAATGCCTCTAGCTCATTAATGCCTTTGACCGTCACGGTTTGGTCAAGATGGCCCGTTGCGATCGCCTGGGAGGCAGCGCTGAGCCGTAAAATGGGTTTTGTGATCCAGCGAGATGTGGCAATTCCTACAATAACTGCCAGCACCAATGCACCCAAGCAGAGCAGAACGGTGGCGCGAGTGTTGGCATTGATTTGTGCCATGAAGTCAGATTCTGGCACCACCACCACAATTAGCCAATCCAGCCCCCGTTCATCGTAAAGAGGCAAGACTTGCACAAATTCTCTTTGACCTTGCAGCATAAAGTCAAACTGCTGACTGTGATTAATCTGCCTAAGATTACCGAAGCGATCGATTAAATGTTGAGCTGTAAAGCGAATTAGGGGAATGCTGCTTTCGGTAGCTAGGAGCCGACTAACCTGACCATCTGCTTTGGTCAAAAATGGCTGTTCAGTAGTGGATGATGCGACGATGAGCCCTGAGCGCTCGATGATAAAGGTCTTCCCCGATCGCCCCACCCTTAAATTTTGTAGAAATTGACTAATGCTCGAGAGATATAAATCAGTACTGACCACTCCCCGGAAAGTTCCAGTCTGATCGTACACAGGCTGACTAGCTGAAATGCCCAAGCTGGGCTGAATGTAGTACTGGTAAATGGAGTTCCAATGAGGACGTTTCGCCTGTTTTGCCCCTGTATACCAGGGTCTTATGCGGGGGTCATAATTGGGATGAGTTTCCCTACGTCCTGTTGGGTTGCCCTGGCGATCGACGTTGATGATTGTGTTGACAAAACGAGTGGAGCGATCGGTAATTTCAATCACAGGCGTACCGTCATCCCGATAGCCAGCTCCGGCGTATTCTTTCCGTTCTCCACCAAAACTGATGTAACTTGTATTAGGAAACTGCTGCAACTGCCAGAACAAGTAGCTTCTCATCCGACTCATGTCATTCGGATTCCACAGCGAAAAGCGGGAAATAGCATCTGCACTGATGGCATTGACTAGATGGGGCGTTTCCAAATACGTATCTAGGTGTTGCTGAATCCGGGCAGTAACTTCGTTCCGTAACTGTCTAGCAACCTCATTAACCGCATTCTGCCCATTCCGTAGTGAGAGCCATCCAGTTACTCCCACTGCCGCAGAAATTTGCAAGATAAAAGGTATCACTAAAACCAGACGTAGCGGAATCTTGTAGGAATTGCCTGTAGCTGAACAATCTTGGTTCAGAAGGGCCATATAGTAGATTCTCACTTAGCTCGCTTTCAGCCATCGAGCAGCAGAAACCTTCTGCATATTTCAGGTGCGATTGATCTTCAATCCCGCCTAGTGGCTTTATTTAGTTAAGGTAGAAAAACTCTGAGCCCTCACAAGCTCTTCGATATTTCCACCTGATTTACAGGATACAGCAACTAGGGATTGAGTTAAACTCAGTAAATCAGTCATCTACTCCACTGAGTTTGCAAAACCGTGTCTCGCAGAAGGGGTGCTGTTCCACAGCGCAGGCCTGTCGCAGCAAAATCGGGGACGTTGATTCATCCGGGTTTTGCCTTGCTGTGGCTCAATCTTCATTTCTACATTGCGGACGAGCTCTCCCTGCCAGGCTCGAAACAGCGGAATCTCCTCCTTCCGCATCCGGTTTTGCCGTCCCAATGGTAAAGGCTATAGTGCTGTGCCCATTGCTCAGGCGGAAGTGGTTGCTCTGGTAATCCGTGCCACTCTCTCGCCACTCGATTGAACAACGTCAGTGTTCCTGCCGCGTCACAAGCTACGATGCCAGCTTCAATCGTGTTGAGTAAGACCTGCAAGAAATCTTGTTCTTCTTGGAGCGCCACTTCAATCCGTTGGCGTTCCCTAACTTCCTGCTCCAACACGGTGTTAATAGCGCTGACGTTCTGGGCTGTCAGTCTGGCTCGATAAGTTAGATGCGCAGCCAAGGCCAAGAGCCAAGATACAGCTAAACCTCCCATCAAGGTGATGGTGGGCAGGGGCGATCTCATTCGATTGGAGAGGAGCGCTGTCGGATAAACCTGGGTCCGCCAGTTCAACCCATACAGTTCGATATTACTCTCTTGGTGCCATTTACCTCGATTGCCCTCGCCTACATCATCATGGGTGTAGATCTGGTCTTTTCCATCAAAAATGGCAACCACATAGCCATGAGCATCCTTCTCTGACAAGATGCTGTTAATCAGTTCTTGAGTTCGGTAAGTCGCGACAATAAAACCATCAAACTGTTGCTCTCTGAAAATAGGAACATAGACTTGAAAGCCCTTCCCTTCTTGCACCAAGTCAATAGTATGGCTCACAGCAACCCTGCGTTGCTGATAAGCCACATTCAGCCCCGCTTTGCGTCGTTGCTCAAAGTCCAGTTCTAGATTTAGCGCAGCTTCATTCCCTTGTAGCGGTACCAGCCAGCGGACACGGTGAGTCGGATCGACCCAAGCGATCGCCTGATAGCTGCTAAAGTCTCGGACATTGAGCGCTGCATTAAACTCCGACTCTGCTTGGGAAGGTTTGCCATGCCGTCCCCACCGATCAGCCATCCGCAGCAGTGCTTGCACTTGAGGCTTAATCTTTTCCGTAATTTCCAGTTCTAGATTTCTTGCCTCAACGCTCAGAGCGTGCTAAATCTGAGCTTGTTCTTGCTGAACCAAAGCCTGCCATAGCAGAATGCTAACAGCTGATGTACTCAGACTTAGGATGAGTGGCAGAACCTGAAGTAAAGGGAAAGCTCTCTTGGGAATTGCAGTGATTCTTGCTAGGAAAGCAATCAGCATACGGGTACCGCTTCATCTCAGGGTCATTCTTCCCAGGAATCACGATTATTTACCTTGAAAAAAGGTGCCAGTAGCACTAAGCCGTGTGGGTTACAGTCGTTTTGTTTTGCTTGCACGGACGCACCATGGTGTCGAGGAGATGTTCGATCACATGGGGTAGGCTGGGGCAAAGACCTGTATGGACTCGCGATGTCTGGATTACCGTGCTCCGAGGAGCCACAATCCAGTGGAAGCGATCGCGTTGAGGCAACCGACCAATGGGTCCGGCGGGTTCGCCGCCCGCGCAAATGAGGGGAATGGCAACGAGATAGTCTCGAATCATTTCAAGATCAAGAGTGGCGTCGAGCGCCATGAGTCGTGGCTCGTCAAGTTCAATCCGAGCTTCGAGAAATTTGTAGCTGACGCAGGAAACGACCACCCCCACATTGACAAACTCTTCGCGCTCCACTCTGGGAACCACGCGGATGACAGCGTAATCATACGGTAAGAGATCGGGCACGAACAGCTTCCTCCAGAAAAATACGCGGCGCTTCTAATCGTCTCATCAAGTACTCGACATAGGCTGCTCGATGTTGCTGGGGTCCACTAAATGGAGTGTCTTCCCCCAGCCAAGCATCCGGAATCAGCTGCACGATGGACTCAATAATGCTGAGTGTCAGCCGTTCCGTTATTTTCGCATCCACCTCTCGCATAGTGCTAGCACTATGGAGTAGCACGTGATCCTTGATGGCCGCAAAGGGCGTGCGGCTCCGTTCTAGGTAGTTGCTCCAGGTGTAATGGAAGTAGAGAGCTGCACCGTGATCGATCAACCATAGTCGTCGATGCCACATCAGCATATTCGTGTTCCCCGCTGTGCGATCGATGTTCGTCACGTAAGCATCAAACCAGACGATTAAAGAGGCGAGGTCAGCATCAAGTTTCGTTGCAATGGGGTCAAATGTCACAGAACCAGGGAGGTAGTCGAGCGCCAGATTCAGCCCGATACTGGCTCGAATCAAGTCTTGGATTTCTGGATCAGGCTCAGTGCGAGCAAGTTCAGCATCGAGGTGAATCCAGACAATCTCAGGAACAGGCAGCCCTAAGGCTCGAGCAATCTCCCCTGCCACCAACTCTGCAATCAGTGCTTTCGCGCCTTGGCCTGCCCCTCGAAACTTCAGCACATACATGCCATCGTCATCGGCTTCTACAATGGCTGGTAGCGAGCCCCCTTCGCGCAGTGGTGTGACATATCTAGTCGCAGTAATGGTTCGTAAGCTCATCTTTTGCCACAACGCTCCGAGCTGTTTTGAGTAGCGCCAATCAATGAGCAATCGCTCTCGCATAAGTCGGAGAACCTAGAACTGAAGCGACCGCAATCTGACCATTGTACAAGTCAACTCAAGAGAAGGGGAAGTTAGGTTTGAAGAAAAATGGATGAAACCTCAAGTGTTCAAGTGCACCTCATCAAGAAGCAGAAATCGAAACCCAAACAGCAATCTGAAACTTGCATTTCAATACTCCAGTATTAATTTGCATGAGGGCAACTGAGAACGGAGAAGATTCTGAGCTGGTTTTTGCTTAATCTACAACGCGAGGTTTCAGAAAAATGGATGAAGTGATTAGAAAAATTGCAGCGTTAGGGTTGCCAGGAATATTTTGGTGATTGTGATGTCCACAGCTAGACTCAGTGGAGTCGCAGCTATCACAGCCGCTTTGGCTATTTTAGGTGGCCCATTGGAATGCTAGGTGGCATTGTTATCTTGGGTCTAACAGCTTGATCACATAAGGCTTAGCAAAGGTTGTCTGAAAAACCTCTCAACAGCCATTTATTGCGATCGCCGTCTACAAGAACCTCCAGCAAATTACTGGCATAGGTAGACAACTTCTTGCTTCTAGATGATGAAATCAAGAATCGGTTGAGATTGACTATTACAGATAGCTATAGCTGCGAAGGGGTGACTGATGCTTCTTTCTCTAAGGTGACGCAGCAGGCGCTCATGATTCTCCAGAGCTTCTTGGGCTCACCCCAGCCCATCCTCGCGACCTCATCAGTGCGAGGCCAATCGCTCGCTTACAGGATAGAACTACGCTCAGGACTTGGCAGAACCTGGCTGGAGTCGATCATGTATTCCTGACAGATTACAACGACCGGATGATTTATGGGGCTTTGTCAGTTAGATTCACAGCGAGGGTCTACATCAAAATCAGGCGATCGCACGAATCAGACGAGAACTAACCGAAAACTCTCATAGCAGTGCTATTAACCCAGTCGAACCTACTTCATCTGCGAGTTCCCTTGTCATCGCGATCGCACATATCCATGTTCGTCCCTGCAAACACCAGCAGCTTTACTAACTTGATCGTTCACTCTGCTGTAGCAATCATCGTTGTTGTGTTACCTTCTTTGGCTGCTTACTTGGGTTGGAACCAGTGAAACACTTCCCTAGATGAGCCAGTTTACTCTTCTTGAAATTAACTTCAAGGTGCTCAGGCATAGTTTTAGCCGCTGCTACTCCTAGCTCCATGATGGACAGGACTTACGCAGAGACAGACATAAACTAGAGGCATGAGCTTTGCCAAAGTGGATTACTGCCAGTACTTGCTGAGCAGTCCGATTAACTACACGATGACGAAC
>NZ_JACJPK010000074.1:0-126606 GCF_014696035.1 Trichocoleus sp. FACHB-262
TGAGTTCTGCTTCACTCTCGGTAATCTCTAGCTGGTATACCCCGGCCATATTGATTGCTTGAACTCCACACCAGCTTTGTAGCATCTGTAGCTCTACTTTGAAGAATTGGTATGAGTCCTCAGTTGGGTAGAACAAAGACGAGCCATTCTCATTTACTGGATAGAACTGTCTCATCGCGGAAGCAGCAACTTTAAGGAACAAAAGAAGTTTTTACTCAAGGTACTGCGATCCCTGAAGGAGTATAAAGTGATGGTCCTAGGCGACCGCGAGTTTTGTGCAGTTAAACTGGCGTGCTGGCTGAACTATCAAGGAGTCTATTGTTGTTTACGCTTACGATGCCATGAATGCTTGCAACAATTCAATGGTGATTGGCAGCAACTGAAACACCTGGGGTTGAAGCCCGGAATGCAGGCATTGTGACTTAAGCCAAGCGATTGCCGCTGAATAAGGCATCCCTTTGCCAGAATCCATATTGAAATGCCGATTTTTTCGTAGAGCGATCGCCTTACATTTTCGCTCAATTCAAGCATCCTGTTGCCAGAAGTGTAAATCTTGAGCAACCCTTTGCCGAAAGTTCAACCCGTGCTTATAAGTTTATCTTATGATTCATTTCTAATAGCTCCCAACGCTTTTGGGGTAATCATTTGAAGCCCTACTATCTGTTGGAACTGAAGATTTATATCGACCAGGTAAAGCACGGGCACAGAATTTTCGGGCATCTCGACTCCGATGCTAAGGCTTTACGAAGGTTGCGCTTCTCGTACGCTCGGTCGTCCTCAAGAAGCCAATGTCGTCAAGTTCCACTTCCGGAAACCCAAGATTTCCTACCTGTTCTACCCAAATTTTGACACCAATTCCCATTCTGCCCTTCACACGGGTATGGAGATAGACTTGCGGGCTCTCCACGTCCATTACCGGGATTACGACTCCAACGACAACCCACCTCTACTGCATCAGAAGAATTCAATGGTGACAGCCGAGTATCCGCTCTACGAGAAGTTTGCGGAGCTAACCCGACAGGAGACCGATGGGGGTTCGCTGAATGATTTACGTTTGATTTATGACTATCGTGGCTGGCAAAAATTCCTGGAGGTGCACTGTGCTGAATTAAAGGGGCATCGTGTAGTGTGGCAGAAGGATGCTGATCCCTATCGGGTGAAGTTAGTGAAGTCAGTCCAGCGATAACGGCGCACCGATCCCACAGGAGGTTTGCCAACTAATTGAACTGGCAAATTCTAGTCTAAATTACAATCGCGATCGCAAAGCTCAACTTTATGCTGGAATCAGCATCTTAGGGTAGAGAGTGATCAACTATAGACCTGTGTGATGGCACCAATGATTCTAAGTCCATGATGGTAGTGATTCTCAAGGCAATTTCGTTAAATGAGAAATCGCCAGAAGAGTTGAGGTCAGAGGAGAAAACTAAAGGTGATGTTATAAAAATAATTCCCATCAAGACACTAAGAGTTTGGGGAATTAGAGACAGAAGTAATGGGTAGAGCCATCTTCACAAATTCTGTAACTGCGATGAACTTCGTAGAATGATATGAGGGTCTTGGTTTTCATACGCAATTACAATGCCAGACATTACAATTTCTTTCCCACGCCAATTATATAAAGCTCTGGAGTCTGGAAAATTTTTACGATAATTGGGAGGAATGTATGCATAAAAGCTATTGAGATGATCCCCAAAATAAAAGTGAACTGCTCGATCAGCAGAAGTAATTGATATACGCTGTATCTTTCCTTTAACAGTAACTTGATTCCCTGCTCTGATAAGAAGTTGCTTTACATCTGTTGCATCAATATTGGCATCACTTACAAGTACATCTTGATCAGGTGTTTCATTTTCAACATGAGATGGCTCAAAAGTGTAATTGAACAGCGACCAAATCACAATCCCGCCTATTGCACCTATACCTGCAATCTTAACGGCGGATGGTACTGCAACAATGGCTAGCAATAAGGCGATTGGTAGCCAACGAATATTACCAGTTGAATCTTCCACCTCAATTTCAGTGGATGTTACAGTACGAACTCGTCTAACTTCTAGCTCTCTGCTGCCCCAGTCCTGTACTTCTGAATATTCAATGCGGAAATGATCCCAATCATCCACATCACAAATAGAATTTAAGGCATCACCGATAGAGGTAACCCCGTTAGCATTTTTACCTTGCAGTGAACGCAAATCTACGGTACGAGAAGCATATTGGTTTGCTTGGCCAAGAAATTCCCCAGGGAGTTGGTAAACATTAACATCTCGATCAGATTTACAGTTAGAACATTTCTGGGCTAAATGTGCCCAGGAGTCTTCATGATGCCCAAGTTGACATCTCATACAGCAATAAGCAATTTCTCCTGCTCTAAATAAGCTTCGGGTAACCGGATCCTTTCTGTCGATGAGTGTTGTAGGGAAAACTTGAGGAACCGGATTAGCGGCGACTTGAGCTTGAACACGAATTGCACCACTCCTAGCAGTCACAATACATTTTCCAGGCTCAGTTGCTCTAAAAACCCCATTTTGATCAATTTGCCCAAGACTTGCTTGCCAATCAATCTGTTCAACCTTAATCCATTTCTCAAATTGGTCGCGACCTTCAACAGTAAATCTTTGAGACTGTCCAACTTGCATTTCTGCCCAGCACGGTTCTATCACTAAAGCGGTTAAATGCCTTGGCTCTTTCACCATTGCGATCGCTGTTGCTTCAATATTGTCGATCGCCGCTGTAATCGTAACCTGACCAGATTCCTGAGCTAAGAAATTACCTTGCCGATCAATTTCACCCCTAGAAACTTGCCAATTGATTGATTTAATATTAATTTTTTCATCATACTGATCTTTTGCCTCAACCGTGAAACGTTGACTCTGTCCGATTTCTAAATTGACTCTCACCGGTTCAATTCTAATGTTAGATACTCGTCGAGTTTCTCTGACAGTAATTGTTGTTTTACCTTCAATACCACCTGATTTCGCAGTAATCAAGAAATTGCCAGGTCTCTTCGCTTGAAATTTTAGAGATGTAGCGTTATCACTTAAGCTTGGAATAATCACTGGTGCAGTCGTACCATAGTTTTGGTAAATAAAGGTTCTTTCTGTCCATTCAACCTGATTTACCTTAAACGAATGACCGTATTGATCCTTAGCTGTAAGTTTTAGGGTTCTTTCTTCATCTAATTCAAGCGTAATATTTTGCGGCGATATAAGAAGTTCGTGCAATCGAGGCGGTTCTTTAACGATTACTTTTGTTTCGGCTGAGAATGACCCTAGTGAAACACGAACTGTGAATGCTCCTTTTTGGGTAGCATGATATTTTTGTCGAAAATATTTTGATTCGTCAAAATGACCACCCGCAGCATTCCAAATAAATTTATCAGCAGAAATTGTTCGACTGTTCTTATGATAGTTAGTTGCTTCAGCAGAAAATTCGACTGTTTGACCTTGTTCAACCTCTGGATTAGAAGGAACTATTCTTAAAGAACCAATATCCTGGTAAGGATGCTGAAATTGCTTGAGATCTTGAAGTGGTAATATGGTTTTTGAACCATCAAAGCTTTCGACTTCAACTTCTTCTTTAATAAGTCGAACAATCTTTCTAGCCAAGTATTCTCGACTTCCCCAGTATTTTTTCTTAGCATATTTAAAGCAGAAATTTTTGTCCGGCGGTGCGCAGATACCAACCCATTTTTCAATGATATCTTTATCAACCTTACTTTCAGAAATTAGCCTTAATAAAGCTACTGATGCCGCTGCCACCACAACCAACCAAATGGGTAGATCAATCATGCAAACTTTATCTCCTGAGCCAGGAACAAAAAATGAGTGGGTTGACTGAATGGGCTTGTGATCCCTGGAAGTAACCAATTTCTTTTCTAACTGGATCACAAACGATGGATATACACCAGGGATGAGAGAAAAAAGCCTGTTGGGTTTTCATATCTGTTGCTGACATGAATACACCGAGATTGGGATGGGAATGATACCACCCCATGATTGTGGTTTTAGAACTGAGTTTTTTAGCATCCTTTAAGATGCCGTCCCAGGAATCAGATGTAAGTTGAAAAGATGTTTCAGTCGCAATTGTTGCTGGTGCTGCGATCGCATCTACAATTTCTACATAGATTCCAAATTGAGGATCTTTATAGGCATTCCCAAAAAGAATTCCACCCTGCTCAATGAGCATACTACTTTTGAGATGGTGCAGAAGTGATCCAATTGCTATTTCAGAAATATAGACAGAGGAAAAAAATGGCGGAAGAGCGTGTTTATGAGTAAATAGTGTGTACTCCGCCTCAGTTGGTTGATAAACATCTGTACTCTCAATCCAAATGATATCTGAACAAGAAGTTTCTTCGTGTAGAGACGGAAGCATCCCTATGCCACTTTCTTCAAAAATTTCGCACTGACGAACTCCTGTTAACAGCTTGTTTGTAACAAATGAAGAAAGTTTAGTGTAAAGTTTTTCCAATGCTTTCCGGACTTTACTGTAGATCATTCCAAATAATTCCTTTTGGAAAATTATCTGTTTCTTCAAAATTCTCCCAATCTAACGAGAAGTTTTCAGGTTGATTTTTCGCCCAGTTTTTAGCTTCAATATTGGCTGGACTATCAAGATTCAAAATATCCCTTGAATATTGAATTAGCTTGGAAATTCTTACCACAACTTCAGTTAAGGGGTCTGAAATGCTCCAATAAAAACCAAAACACACCCTTCCATCTTCCCAGATATTAGGATGAAAAATAGCCGTTAAAAATTGAGCATTTGGAACACTGAGTGGATATTCACTACCTAATTCAATTCTTACTTGATGTTCGTTGCGAAATACTGGGCTTCCATTTCGTAAAGATTCAATTCCCCTGCAATAATATCTAATGTAATAGCAGTAGGGTGGATCTCCTTCTATTGAATCAATGGTGATCTTCCCGTTTGAGCTAGATACTAGATCAGAAAGTTCTTGAAAATCATTGGCTAGTCTTTGTGCACGAATACTCATATCATTCCTCCCTGTACCATAGGATAAATACGAAGCACATCGTTATCCTGAAGATCTAATTCCATAACAATGATGGATGAGTCTAACTGTTGCCCTGTTCTTTCAAGTCGTATAGCGTAATCAACATCACTAGGAAGATTCCATCGATCTTTTATTTCTTGAATCAATTTATCAACTCTGATGTTACTTGGTAATTGAACTTGAGCTTTTCGAGTTTCAGCAGAATCACAAACAATTACAGGTAATAGTTGACGCATAAAATCCTCTAAGGTTTAGAAAACTGTATTGCAATATTTCCACTATCTAATTCGCAGAATAAAATTTCATTTTTGGGAAGACATAGTTGCGTCAAGAGTACATTTGAACTGTGCTTAAGAGAAAAATTAGATATAATTTCAGCACTTCGCTTCTTGCCACACTTTGGGCAAATTAGAGTTTCTTCAGGAACTTGTCTTGCAGGGCGATAGATGTCCTCAACATAACGACATCCCGAATTTAAGCACTGCATTTTTGTAAGCACTTCATTTCGTAGCCAGACAACTGGGCTACCGAAGCCCTTTTCTTGCAAATGTTGGCAAATATCTTGAGTAGTTAATTGATTAGATGAATAATGAATGACCTGATTTATAGAAAAATCATGTGCTGTACAGTTTGCTTGATTTTGAATTTTTACCTTAAAGCTTGTCCAGGGATTAAAGGATAAAAATACCTTTTCCCCAGAATTAAGAAAACCCGTCCTACCATGCAGGTACATTAAAGCTTGCTGAACTTGCATTCCTCCAACCGTAGAAGTAAGCGTTGCAGTAGTTGGTATAACTTTTTCTGGAAAATCTCGCTTCATTCCGTGGCAGGAATAGTTTTGATTACGCCGTTCCCACATCTGGTCAGAAATTCCACACTCAAAGCAAGCTGACTCTACTTTTGGATCAAAAAAGCTTATCTCTCCATCGGTTACTCCGATTCCACCATTAATCCAAGGAATTCCGGCACGGTATGCAAGCTGATTGATCGCCCATCGTGCATTTATGCTGTCCACGCAACCGATCATTAAGTTGCAGGATCGAACGTCTCCAACTCCCAAATCAAATTGCAAATCACCGTGAATTGCAAGGATTGATAATTCTGGATTAATTTCAAGCAGCCGCCGACGTGCAACTTCTACTTTGGTTAGACCAACATCGGTATCTCTAAATAGTATTGAGCGAGTCAAGTTTGTGATCGAAACGGTATCAAAATCAATAATCGTTATATGACCGATACCTAGCAAAGCCAAATTCTTGAGTACTTCATTGCCTAAAGCACCTGCTCCAGCAACTAATACCCTTGCATTTTTAAGCTTTGTTTGATCCCACCAGTCAATCAACCGATGGCGACTGTAGCGATCCTCTAATGTAGGCATAATTGCGAAGGATTCCATGATGCCCAAAAAGCGACTAAACTCAGGATTCCCCTTCTATGTTAAGATTTCCCAGATTTACAGAATTTTCCTTATTAGCACCCGATTGCTGGCACCCGATTGCTAGCAAATGTCCAAATGCTTTGCTTTCCGCTAAAACACAGCTGATGTGAATGAATTGATTGCCCCCATAGTAATACAGCGAATTAAACGGTAACTGCTGCTTTAAAGTCCACTCCACGAGGCGATCACTCTCCAACCTAATAATCCGAAAATTACGGGCGGCACCAAGACAACTTAAAGAATGCAACTGCTTAATGCTCATACCTATGAAATGAGCTAGTACAGGTATTGCTCACTAATTGTGAAAGAAACTTTAAAGGGTAGATTAAGCAAATCCGCCTGTTTTAACTATTTTTACTTTAGGGTTTGGATAATAACAATTAGGTATTCATTGGATTGCCCTGAGTCAATAGGAGAGAGCCTGTGCTTGAGTTGGCTAAGCTGATTGACCTAATTGTTGGTTTCGCGAGTCCTGTTATTCAGAACAAGCTCCAGCGGAGCGAACTTGTAATTAGGTTGCTGAAGCAACTGAACCTCGATCCAGATCATCCGCCTGCTGACTTCAGGGCAGTTTATCAGTACACCTTGGTAGAATACGGCATCAGCAAGCCAAAACCTGTGTTGGAGATGTTCCGACAAGCTGAAAAATGAACTACCCCGCCGCAAGCAGCGGGGTATCAGCATCAAAAGAGCGCTAATTGCTCATCTCGATGCAGTTGTAGATACTCATTCCCTTGCTCCTTAACGTACCTCGCGATCATCCCCTCATCCCCATGCTTGCCCACCGTACTCGCAAAATACCCATCACTCCAAACTCACAACTCGGCTTGGAATCCTTTGATGCAGCCTGGTCTCTGTTCAGTCAGTCTCAATCCAATCGCTTGTTTGTGTGCCGAGGAGCCAAGTGGCAAGCCTTGACAGCTCAAGTGCTCCGCGATCGCCTCAACCAAGGGTTACTGTGGGGCATCAAGCAAGAAAAGGCGTTGCAAAGTGTATTTCTCCAAAGCCATTTAGAAACTTCTAATGAGGCACTATGGGTCGGCTGTGTTGAGAGCAGGGAAGACAGTTTGCCAATTATGTTGAGCGAGATGCGTCACTTAGCCCAGCAGCAAGGCTATGAAGCGGTAAGTGGCTTTTTTCCGAATCGTCAGTCAATCCTTAAGGCACTTGAAGAAGCTGGGTATCAGTTGCTCCAGAAGAAGAGTTTTGGATTTACGAAAAATCTCTTCAATAGAGATAGAGCATTCAATCGTAAGCCCTTGTACCTATGTACGACGAATCTTCTCTAAATACTTCAAGGGGCAAGGTTTAACTTGTGTATTGTTTTCCTACCATCAGAACACTAATTCCCTGATTGACGAAACCTTTGATTTCAAATTTAGAAACTGTTTTAGCAGTTAAAATCACTTTGTCACAACTCAGTTCATGCTGAAAGTAATTGATTCGCTTCAATGTTTCTCCAAAACTTTGGTTCTCCTTTTGAGCCACAACTAGTATTTTTTGACAGAAAATGCCTGTAGTGGTCAGGTCTTCTTGGATGTAAACAGTTACCACTGCGTCTGCTGCCTGGGGATACTGAACAGGCACGCCAACTTGAGCCACAATCTTTTGAATTCTCGACTCTGCTGTAGCAGATACAGCAGGAGGCTCGCACCCTAGGACAAGTGACTTTAGAGCATCTTCATCAGCGATCGCGAGTGCCAGCCATGATTGCTCTTGAAATGTCGGTTTGCGTTCTTCACAGCGCTCCCCCAGAGCAGGTTGTTTAGTGCTGCTAGTACTTGTATTGTTATCTGGCTTGCCAAGACTTATAAATGGTCGGCTGCTTAGCGTATTCGAGATTGTTTTGAGCGCAACAGCCAGTTCGTAGATAGAACCTCGCAGTTCTTCTAATACAGGTTGCCTTTCCTCTAATTGCTGGTGCTTGCCAGACTGATTTGAGGAAGCTGTTGGGTTTAAGATTTCAGGAGCAGGTTCAGTCACTCTGGTTTGAGCGATCGTCTCTAGGTCTAGCCAAGAGTACGGTTGATGAGTAACTTCGTTAACCGTATAAGGTGCAATTTTCCTCAGTGTTGTTCTGCGGGGAAGTCGAGTTGTGTCGTTGCAGATGGAGGCGATCGCCGCTCGGCTCACCCCCGTCTGTCTCTCTGCTTTGTGCAACGACCCACACTGCTGGACTACGAATTGCACAATGGCCGCTAAAGTAGTTGCGTTCGCTTTTTTGGCATGATTAACTGGTCTCCTGATTCGATCTAATTTGAAAGCCTAGTCAGAGTCTGACTGTGCAAGGTTTTGCTCTGACTAGACCGCTGGTGTTATATAGCAGCTAGAAGCGTACTATCGTTTGTGAACACGACAAATCGCTGATCTAACAACCTATATAGCACCTAGCCTACACGAAAACAAAATTAGGTGCTATATAGTGGCTAGGAAAGGAAGAAAAAGTATCAAGGGGCAGCCCGATATTTACGAGGAAGTAAAAGGGCTAGTCAGCCTATCACTCACTCCTACGGGTGTGAAGGGTTTGGATGGGTTAGCGGTTGAAGCGGGATTATCCCGGTCTGAGTTAGTTGAGCAAATAGGACGCGGCTTAATACCGATGACAGAGAGTGGACACAGCTTGAATCAGGAGGACAGAGTTCATCTGGGAAAGCATTGAGGCTGCTCATAAAGCTGGCTCAGAATGAACTTACCAGAATGAGCTTGTGGCATCAGGAGTACGCGGAGGACACGACTACTGGCGATACTCATCCTCATGCTTTGGAGCAGCAGATTCAAATTTGGCAGAGTCTGATCGAGAAATTGGAGAGTTAGAGCTTCTCTATGGAAGACTTGGCTTATTGCCGTTTCGATCCGAAAATTCCCCATGCTCATCATTAAAAAGACTCAGTCTAGATTTCTGAACAAACTGTCTTGTCACTGTGACAAGACAGAGTACATTAAGATATGAACAAACTTTAAGAAGGTTTTCGCCTGACTGGGTCATACATCTTCCTAAGAGTCTTTAACTGCTCTGGCTCAGCCGCTACGGTAGTCCATATGTAGTGAGCCAGTGCTAACTGCTGCTTGTGCTTGTCGCTGAGAACTCTACGATGCTCCCCTTGCGAAAACCAGTGATGCACAGTTGTTAGAGAGCAATCGCAAATCGATGCGAGTTCTTCGCGTGATACATTCCAGAATTTTAGAAATTCATCAAGCTCCATGTTTGCTCACAACTCCTAACCACCTTATCCGAGAATTTAGTGTCCCTAAGCGAACGTTTTTTAAGCAAAATTTACAATGAAGCAGTTGCGACTGTGGCAAGTCATATGCTTACAATAAGACTCAAATGAATCGGACCTCAGTTCTATGACGATCAGAACCATCCGATGCTGCCTTTGTGCCAATGAGGCAACCCGGAAGAGCTTCTGGGAAGCAATGGTTATTTATACACTTTTAGTGAATGCTCTGCTTCGGAGAGTTGCTAAACATTCTCAATTTCCAGAATGGCAGCGTCAAGGGTCAATCCCTAGGCAGACACTTGAGCAAATCATCGCGTCTGATGCAACCAAGGTCGGCTCACAAGATCTTCCTAGCCGCTTTCGGATTTCAGCCGTTTTAATGACGCAATACATCTATAAATCTTGGTTTGCCTGCCAGAAGCAAAGACAGCGTTGTATTCGCGGAAAGAAACGTTGGTTGCAGGTTGTAGAGTGTGATTCGGAATTGGCAGAGAGTACCACGTTCACCCCAGAAGCAATTCGAGCTAAGGCTCAGGTCATTCTTCACCACTTAAGCTCTGAACGAAAACTGACAGGTAAACATTTACTGGGTGGTTTATTAGATGCCTTTGACGCTACAACTGATGTGCTCAGCCAACGCGCTATTATCCATTTGCTCAAAAACAAGTTAACAGTCAGTGAGCAGGATGAATCGTTAGAAAATTGGAATC
The DNA here is from genome assembly GCF_014696035.1 of Trichocoleus sp. FACHB-262. Taxonomy (NCBI): domain Bacteria; kingdom Bacillati; phylum Cyanobacteriota; class Cyanophyceae; order Leptolyngbyales; family Trichocoleusaceae; genus Trichocoleus; species Trichocoleus sp. FACHB-262. Next base: position 10,384 of record NZ_JACJPK010000074.1, read on the forward strand.
AACGGCTTGAGAGCAAAAGAATTGAAATTGAGCGCCTTGAAGAGCAGCTTCAAAGCCAGCTTCCCCAAGGGAGAGACCCGACAGGAGAAAGATTTATCGATAGCTTGCTAACGGCCACAGCCTTCCCTCAGCATCATAACCCTGACCAAATTGAGGCAGAGTTTGATGAGTGGCGCGAGCAAAAGCAAATTCAGCTATTTAATTCCTTACCCTATCCCATCATTTTTGGTAGTGCCGACGATCTAAACTGGTCTACTGAAAAAAGGGGTCTTGCAACCAAGCAGGTCTCAGCCAAAAGTCCAAAGCGTAAAAAGAAAAGAGCTAAGCAGCCGACAGAAAGAGTTTGTGTTCGTTTTCGGGGCTGGAAAGACCACCTCTTCAAAATCCAGTGCGATCGCCGTCAGCTTTATATCTTTCGACAGTTTGTCAGTGACTATCGATTGCATTTTCAAGCACTTGACACAGAACGCTTCTCTCAATGTCTATTTGTCCTACAGTCAGCTCAGTTAATGTGGCAGGAAAATAATCAGAGCCATCACAAGAAGGGGAATGCAACTCATGACCTAGCTTCTCAAGAGCGGCCTCCTTGGAAGACCCATCGTCTATACCTCCATTGCAACATTGATATGCGTTTGTTAACAGCAGAAGGGACAGAGCAAGTATGCCAAGAGGAAAAACAGAAAACGCTGAAGAACTTGAAAGGTCTAGACCAATTAACAGAGTCGCAATGGGAAGAACAAGGTCTGACCCAAAATCAGCAAATCTATATCAAGCGCCAGCGTTCAACCCTCGCTCGGCTCGACAATCCTGCTCCTCAACGCCCCAGTGTTGTCTCTTATCAAGGGAATCCTTTGATCACGGTTGGGATTAGTCTTCAGCCTCAAACACCACTCACAGCTTGTGTGGTTGACCTCAAAACTGGAATGATTTTGAAGTACCAGACTACAAAGCAGCTCTTGAGGAATTCCAAGATTCAATCCCAGCATCGCCATCGCAGCGTTCTCCAATTACGGTTGAAGCAGTGGCGGTTGGTGAATAAGCTCCATCAAAGACGGCAGCGTCGACTACTTCAGCAAAAACACGAGCAACAGCAAGATCGATACCGAGAAAGTCAGACAGAATCGAACTTAGGTTTTTACGTGGAACGTCTCATTGCCTCTCGGCTGGTCCACTTAGCTCGCCAATACCAAGCAGGCAGCATTGCAGTACCCGATCTCAAACATATCAGGGAGACCCTTGAAAGTGATATTCAATCCCGAGCTAGACAAAAATTTCCTCATCAGATAGAAGTTCAGCAGCAGTATGCGAAACAGTTTCGTCGGAGCCTACATCGCTGGAGCTACAGCCGATTAGTGCAATGCATTCGAGACCGAGCTGAGCGGGAAGGTATTCTCGTGATTACGGGACAACAGCCTAGCCAATTACCTCCTGCACAAAAGGCTAAAGAAGTCGCAATATCTGCCCATAAGCAGCCCCTGTAGGGAACTAAATCAGTTTTGCACCTTGACAATTTAATCATTCATCCAATAGCGCGCTGGTCTCTTTCGAGTCAGTGACAAGTGTGGGGCAGTTTAATTGCTTTCCGCCCCTAGTAGTTGTCCGCTTCTTCTATGGAGTTGCTTCATAGATGTGGTGCAGGGTCGCGCCTAGCATCAGGAGGCTATGTTTTTATAGTTATGGTTTATCTCCCTTAACTATAAGGATACAGGGAACCCTGTCGTGGCAGCTACTGAATCGCCTCCGAGCAAGGAGGAACCCTTCCTGATTTTTGGCAAACCGAAGTGGGAACAAAATCTCTAGGAGGTTTGCCAAAACTCTAAACTGTGTATGCCAACCAATTTAGAGGTACTTTTATCAGTTCTGTTTTATGACGTGAGTCATTCCTTGGCCAGGATTAATTGAGGTTTGCCAAAATACCCCAACTAAATCAGTCTAGATAAGAGTTTGAATGGCCGGAGTTGCATCCGCCTTCATCCGGTTAGGCGGGCTGAAAGGTGTAGTCAATCAAATAAACAAAATGCAATGTAGGGATTGCATCCGCCTTCATCCGGTCAGGTGGGCTGAAAGTACTCAATACGGCTCGAACTCAAGCAGGTTTGAAGTTACATCTGCCTTCATCTGGTTAAGTTGGCTGATACAGGTTTATAAGGAATCGAAAATTTGCTAAAAAAGTTACCTTTTTCTTCATGAGTCTCAATGCTAACTTATTAGCTTCTTCAGGCAAAAGTTTTATAGTATCTAGCCTTGTATGCCATCAATCGTTTTTGGCAACTCACGGCTAAACATTCCGGCTCGTTATCCATAGCGGGAGGTTGGGTTGAAAGGCGCACTTCAATGACATTCCAGCAACACTGTGAGTGATTGCCAGCAATATTCTCTGACAAGAGCTATGAAAAACTACCTTTTTTACTTTATATATATGGGCAACTACTTGAGGTGGAAGCTGAAAACCTTGATAAGCCGTAGTCCACCAATATTCTCTGACAAGAGCTATGAAAAACTGACAAATAGCTCTGAAATGTACAGTTGGGTTGAAAGGCGCACTTCAATGGCATTTCAGCAATGCTATCAACTAGTGCTCATAATATTTCCTGACAAGAGCTATTTAAAACTGCTTTTTCTACTTGATATTATGGGTAGATGCTTAGGGCAACAGCTGGAAACCTTGAGAAACTGTAATTTACTAAAATTATCCGACAAGAGCTATTTAAAACTGACAAATAGCTCTTTAACGGACAAGTACGCTATGGAGCTAAGCGGATTCGAACCGCTGACCCCTTCAATGCCATTGAAGTGCGCTACCAACTGCGCTATAGCCCCTTATATTTCGCGTTTACAATCATGCCTTAGATTGTAGAGATTCGTCAAGTCAATCTAAAAACTTTTTGAAACCCTAATGCTTGCGAGGCACGGCAGAGATAGATTTCTAAGGCAAGATGCCCCAGTAGTATAGAAATCGTGAAGGGCTTAGAATTAAAGACTGCTTGCTGTTCTTTAGTGATCTGCTGCCTACCTCAACCATGACTGAAACTTCCTCAAATGCTTTCAACCCAAATTTTCAAGATCCCCAAGCTGCTCTGGATACAGACACCTTATTGCGATCGCTGCGTCGCAAAGAAGGACCTTGGGTAAAGTGGGGTCAAGCTTGTCAGCAGTTGCAAAAAGCAGGTTTCAACCCACAAAAGATTTTTGAGGAAACAGGATTTGAGCCAATTCAGCAAAATCAAGTCATTGTAGGGTCGCAGGTTTTCACCTCGATGGTGAATGCGGGAGTCTCGGAGGCAACCCGACAACACTTTGAGCGTAAAGGCAGCGATATATTGTACGAGTTTCGCATTCTGAACCAGGCAGAGCGAGCTGCAGCAGCAGACTTTGTAGTTGAGAAAAATATTGATCTTGATGACTCGCATGATTTAGCCAAAGCGATGAAAGATTTGTCTCCTCGGAGCACTCCACCGGAGGGTTTTACCAAGCATCCGGGAGATGCGATCGCCTACCAGTGCTGGAAGTTAGCTCGACAACACAGCGACTTGCAAGACCGTTCGCGCCTGATTGCCAAAGGATTGCGGTTTGTCAACAGCGTTGCAGCGCGGCAAAAATTAGAACAGTTATTGACTGATTTCAGCATCACTTCCTCACGTTCTGCTCCTCGCTTACCGATTTATCGGTTAGAAAACGAAGAAGAGCTGCCACGGGTACTGCCTGTCGTGGGCAAGTTGCCCTTGACCCTAGCCGATTTGCAAGCAGTGCCGCTAACCGAGGAGGTTGGAGCCTTTCGCATGGTGCAATTTTCTGGGACTGGTGCTTGGGTTCCGGTTCCAGGCTGGAAAGTGCTCTTAGGTGCAGAAGATCCAGTGGTCTTGCTCTGTGACAGCAATCATTTACCTGCGCCGCTGCCTGGCCAGCCAGAAGAGATTTTGGTGGTGGTAGACCGAGCCCAACGCCAATGGAATGCCAACAGCTATTTCGTGGTGGCTCAAGACCAACAGCTAGAGTTGCAATGGTTCGAGGAGGCTCCTAGCTTGCCTCTCTTAGGCCAACTGATTTTAGTGGTGCGTCCGAAGCGAATTATCGATGAAGACTTGACGAAGGATGCTTGGCAGATTGATGAATAGCTTGAATGCGATAGTTGTCAGAAAACCCTGAAGAAATATCCGCCTCTAGTTGGAGCAAATTTCGCTTAAAAGTGTCAAAATAGATACAGAAGTGAAAACGAAATCGTTCATTTCTTTGGATGAGTTTAGTAATTGACGACTAAAAGCAGCCAAGAAACGGAAGTAGGGAGTGATCCCGAAGGAACGCGCCTCATATCACTACAGTTCTAATTTGAGGCGAAAATCATGCAATTGACCTATCGTGGCAGCAAATACGAATCCAACACTCCTGCTGTTGAAACTACTGCTGGAGAGACCGGAAAGTATCGGGGTTTGGATTGGCGCTTTCGTAACTTCAAAAAAGCACCCATTCAACAAGCGAGCTTAGACTTGAAATACCGTGGTGTGGCTTATCGCACAAGCGATCGCCCAGATGTGAATGAGACAGTAGCCAATGAAACGGCTGTGGTCGCAGCACCTCTGGCTGAATCTGTTAAAGCGACTGGCTTATCGACTGAGAATAGAGCCCGCATCCGAATGACGCAGCAACATCATCTGATCAAGAATCGCCAGCAAACTCTACTGAGTCGCTCTGCGGCTGAAGCGGGGTTCACGCATCTAAGCGATTATTGGAATCACATTCAAGGTGACATTCATCCGACATTTCGACGCAATTACGAGCGCAGTCATGTTGCTCTCAGCTAATTAATCCCGATTAATCGGTAAAACTTAATCTCAATGCCCCTGCAATGCGGGGGTATTTTTTTGGGGTTAATTTCTGCTAATACAGTGAGGAAACTGCTTCTACTTAGGCAGAATTGCTTTATGTCCTCACAGCCTTACGATTTAATTCTGCGTCATTGTCGTCTATTGCGATCGCCAGATGCTTTAGAGTCTGTGGATGTTGGCATCCAAGCAGGCAAGATTATGGCGATCGCACCTCGCTTGGAAGCTACAGCCCTGCAAGAACTAGATGTGCAGGGACAGTTGGTGAGTCCTCCTTTTGTAGAATCCCATATCCATCTAGATTCAGCTCTGACAGCAGGAGAACCCCGTTGGAATGAAAGTGGCACCTTGTTTGAGGGGATTGAAATTTGGCGCGATCGCAAGCAAAGTTTGACCTTAAAGGATGTGAAACAACGCGCGATCGCTACCCTAAAGCAACAAGCAATGCAAGGTGTGTTGTTTGTTCGTAGTCATGCCGATGTCAGCGAGACGAATTTAACGGCGTTGCAAGCTTTGCTGGCAGTGCGGGAGGAAGTGCAAGATTGGATCACGCTGCAAGTCGTGGCGTTTCCGCAGGATGGCATTTACGGCAACCCCCAGAATCAGGCGTTGATGGAGAAAGCCCTGAAACTCGGTGTAGATGTAGTGGGCGGGATTCCCCATTATGAACTGACGCGAGAAGATGGGGTGCGATCGGTACAACAGGTGTTTGAGTGGGCACAGCAGTACGATCGCTTGATTGACATACATTGTGATGAGATTGATGATGATCAGTCACGGTTTTTGGAAGTTGTGGCGGCATACGCGATTCGCACTGGGTTGGGGCCACGGGTAACCGCGAGCCATACCACGGCCTTTGGGTCTTATAACAATGCCTACGCTTACAAGCTGATGGGGTTTCTTCAGCGGGCACAGCTTAATTTCATTGCCAACCCGTTGATTAACATCACGCTGCAAGGCAGGACAGATAGTTACCCGAAACGGCGGGGGGTGACTAGGGTAAAGGAGTTGTGGCAGCAAGGATTGAATGTGAGTTTGGGCCATGATTGCGTGCAAGACCCTTGGTACAGCTTGGGCACAGGTAACATGCTGGATGTGGCGTTTATGGCAGTGCATGTCTGCCAAATGACAGGGATGGGAGAGATTGATGCCTGCTATGACATGGTGACTTGGCAGGGAGCCAAAACGCTGGGTTTGGGAGATCAGTATGGAGTGGAGGTGGGAAAGCCTGCGAATCTAATTGTATTGGCGGCCAGCGATCGCTATGATGCAATTCGCCGTCGAGCCTCGGTACGGTATGTGATTTCGCGGGGACAGTTGTTGGCAGAGATGGAGCCAACCAAGATGATTTGGCATAGATAACATCTTTGTTTTTTGTTTGTGTACCTTACAAGCCAGAGGTTGTGAGTTCTCTGGCGTCAATTTGGCTCGCTTCTGCCCCTGGGGCAAAGTAAAGCCAGCGAAAAGATGCCATCCTGAAAAAAGATGTTGTGAAGAATGTAAAAGTGATGGACGCGCGATCGCCACGGATAGTCATTGTGGGGGCTGGTTGGGCTGGTTTAGGGGCAGCTCACCATTTGGCGAAGCAAGGCTATGATGTAACGCTGTTGGAGGCAGGTGCTTATCCAGGTGGGTTGGTAGCAGGCTGGAAAACGCCGGGTGGTCGCTCCATCGAGGCTGGAATTCATGGCTTCTGGTATCCTTATCGCAATATTTTTTCTTTGGTAGATCAACTGGGGCTAAAGCCTTTCACTCCCTGGACTCGGTCTTCGCAATATTCCCCCGTGGGGCTAGAGGTGGAGTCACCGATTTTTCAAGATCTGCCGCGTCTACCTACACCACTTGGTACGTTTCTCTACACGCAGTTCAAGCGCTTACCCTTGCGCGATCGCCTCTCGGCTTTGCCGCTACTGTATGCGTTGATAGATTTTGACAACTCCGATGCTGCATGGCGACGCTACGACTCTGTGACAGCGCGAGAACTCTTCAAGGATTTTGGGGTTTCTGCTCGACTCTACCGGGAATCCTTTGAACCGATGTTGCTAGTGGGCCTATTTGCGCCGGGAGAGCAATGTTCGGCAGCGGCAGCGTTGGGCATGCTTTATTACTTCATCTTGGCCCACCAACCCGATTTCGATGTGGTTTGGTGTCGGGGCACTGTGGGTGAGATGATCTTCCGTCCTTGGGTGCAGCAGATTGAGCAAGCGAGCGGCAAAGTGCTGACCCAGCGACGAGTGAGCGATGTGCGTTTAGATAGCCGAGGCCAAGCCACAGGTGTAGTTTGCGGAGATGAAATATTTGATGCCGATGCGGTGATCTTTGCCGTGGGGGTGACTGGGATGCAGAAAATTGTCAGTGGTAGCCCCACGCTCCGCAACCGTCGGGAGTTCCGTGATTTGATGAACCTGAGCGCGATTGATGTAATGGCAACTCGCTTATGGTTCGATCGCAAAATTGAGATTCCTCGCCCCTCCAATGCTTGCTTTGGCTTCCAAGCCACCACAGGCTGGACGTTCTTTGACCTGAATGCACTCCACGATGAGTTCCGAGACGAGCCAGGAACCGTGGTGGAAGCAGATTTCTACCACGCCAACCAATTCCTGCCCTTGAGTGACACAGAAATTGTGCCCTTAGTACAGCGCGACTTAGCCACCTGCATTCCCGCCTTCCACGAAGCCAAGGTGATTGATAGCGGTGTGGTACGACTGCCTAGAGCGGTGACTCACTTTGCCCCTGGCAGCTACCGCTACCTGTTGCCAGCAGAAACCAGTATCAGCAACCTGTTTATGAGCGGTGACTGGGTGGTAACCCGCCACGGCTCCTGGTCTCAAGAGAAGGCCTATGTGACGGGATTAGAAGCAGCTAACTTAGCGATCGCCCAACTCGGACGAGGCACACCCGCCACAATTTTGCCTGTAGAACCCGATGAACCTCATATTCAGACCATGCGATCGCTAAATCAATCTCTCCGGAATTGGGGACAAAGTATCTTGCCTAACTTCTGGTTGCCCTAAGTAACTGACACTACAAAACCCCAACATTGTTAAATCACCCTCGTCGAAGCAGGGAGTGGGCAATTCCTCCGCGATAGAATGGACAGACAAAACCGTGCAGCCTGCCACAGTCTGAAGGTCATTGCCCATTTGGGTAGGCGGCACAATTGGTTGCCTGAGGTAGTGGATGGTACGGATCAACGAGCTCAACCGATGCTACAGAGTCCTGGGACTAAAACCAGGCGCATCTCTGGATGAAATCAACCAAGCTTACAAAGACTTGGCTCGACAGTGGCATCCCGATCGCGTGCCCCAAGATGATTCTGAACGGCAGCACGAAGCTCACGAAAAACTCAAAGAAATCAATGAGGCGCGAGACCTCTTACGGTCTTGCCATGCCAAAGCCGGGGCCAAACGAAACCAAACTGCCAGTAAAAGTACCGCCAGCAAAAGTACTCCCCCCACTCCACCACCTGCCCCACCTCCACCACCAAAAGCCACCCCACCTAAGGCTACTTATCACCCCCCTAGGGCTACTTACCAAACCCCCACTGCTGCTCAACCCCCTAAGCCTGCTGCTCAGCCACCTAAGCCTGCTGCTTACCCGCTGCACCCTTACTTGCGATCGTCCTACTACGCGGCTTACGAAACTCAAACTTCTCCTGCACCAGAACCTAAATCTCCCTACCCTCAGCCTCAAGCATCTGACTATCCTGCCTACCCAACCCAAACACCCACCCATCAAGTCCCCAAATATCAAACGCCTCAAGTTCCTAAATATCGAGGCCCTGACCTGAGTGGCAGTGATTTCCAGGGGGCAAACCTCAAAGAAAAAGACTATGCCAATCGCAACTTAAGCGATGCCAATTTAAGCAACGCTGACCTCAGCGACGCTTTTCTGCACAACGTCAACCTCAGCCACGCCAAACTATTCCGCGCCAAACTATTCCGCGCCAATTTATTGCAAGCTGATTTAAGTTATGCCGACCTGAGAGAAGCCAACTTAATGGGGGCTGATTTGAGTGGGGCTAATTTGAGTGGCGCTGATCTCACTGGTGCCCGGGTCGGGATCAATAATCGTTTGATGGTTAAGCTGACGGGAGCTAATCTATCCGGGACTATCATGCCCGATGGCACTATTCACTCATAGTTTGTCTAGGAGGCAGAAATGCTTGGCAGGGCGAGCTGAGCAGCGATCGCGTCCCTAATTTGTTTAATCACGACATTCCATGAAAACCGCTACCGATAAATTGATCGCCGCTAATAATCAATTCGGTTTCAAGCTTTTTTCGGAACTGCTCAAACAACAGCCTAACCAAAATATTTTTATCTCTCCACTCAGCATCTCGATCGCGCTTTCTATGCTCTACAACGGTGCTGTTGGGCAAACCCAAGCAGAAATGGCGATCGCCTTGGGCTTGCAAAATATGAGCGTCCAGGAGGTGAATCAAGCCAATGCTGAGCTTATTAAGCAGTTGGAAAGCTTGGCAGATGTGCAAGTGGCGATCGCAAATTCACTTTGGGCCGAACCAAATCTACGCTTTCGGTCTGAATTTCTACAGCGAGTTCAAGAGTTTTATCAAGCAGAAGTGCAGAATTTGGACTTTAGTCGTCCTGACGCAGCAGCAACCATTAATCAGTGGGCAAGTGATCAAACACATGGCAAGATTCAGCAAATTGTGCAGCAGCTTAGCCCAGCCACAATTCTAGCTTTACTTAACGCCATCTACTTCAAAGGTAACTGGAGCGATCGCTTTGACCCAACGCAGACCCAGCCAGGGATGTTTACTCTCCTAGATAGCAGTCAAAAGCAAGTTCCCATGATGAGGCAGTTTAATGAATACTGCTGTTACCAAGGTAAAGATTTTCATGCAGTCAGAATTCCCTTTAAAGACAAACGCCTCAGTCTAGATATCTTTTTACCTCCTTCTCCGGCTCAGGTGAACAGTTTTTATGAGAGCTTGAGGTCGGGGAGTGGGTCTAAATGGCTCGATCAGTTTCCGCCAAAGTCTATTACTCAACGTTTGATCAACCTTACGATGCCCAGCTTTCAGCTAGAGTATGAAACGAAATCCGCACTGAAGCAGGCTCTAGTGAGCTTAGGTATGAAGCAAGCCTTTGATGAAACAGCTAATTTCTCGCAACTCTGCAAGGACAGCGCTGCTATTAGCCAAATTACTCACAAAACTTTTTTTGAGGTCAACGAAGCAGGAGCGAAAGCGGCGGCTGTGACTGCGATCGAGATGGAAAGAGGTTTACCTCCTACTTTGATCATCGATCGCCCGTTCTTCTGTACTATTCGAGATCAGCAAACTGGAGCAATTTTATTTATGGGTGTCATTGTCGATCCTGCGTAGGCCCAGGAGAGCGGTGTATGGCAGCGAGATTACTCTACCGCCTGGGAACACCCATTACCTTGACTCAAGCTGCTCTGGAGCCAAGGTTTGCAATAAACTATCTAATTTTTCTTCTGGGCAATACTCAATCAACGATTCAAATGCTTCTAGCAACTTAGCTGCACTATCCCCCAGAAGCGGACTCAACCCCCAAACATCCTGTACCCAGTCTTGAGGCAAGGTATCCTCAAAAATGAGCTGTTCTAAGAGCTGTTTGGCTTCTGGCTTAGAGATAGGCATAAAATCCTTGGCGGTCAGTAGAACACTACGTTGACTTTAGCGATCGCGCTAACGATTCGCAACACTCATTTCTGGCTGAGTTGCCGCTTGACGCTTGACTTCATAGAAGCGGCAAGCGAGCTGTCCTAAAGTGTAGAGCAAAGCAGCATCACTCGATGCTCCCACTACAGGCCCAATCAGAGGCAAGATTTCCACAAAGCTCAGACCTAGCTTTAGGACACCAGAGCCACCTACTGACAAACCGAAAATCGCCAGCACTTCGCCGCGTCGAGTCGGATCGGTGAGCGGAAAGCCATAAACTGCTGCGATGCGATAAATCATCTCAGCTTGAAGGGCGGTGACTGCCGCTATATCCACCGCAAACAGAGCTAGCGCCAAGGGAGGGATAAAATTGGTCAGTAGGCCAATGCCGCCTGCCTTCAGCGAAGTATCCGAAATAATCCGCTGAGCCAATTGCTCTGGCGCTTCTAAGGGATAGGTTTGCCGCAGTTGGTCTACTTCCCGCTGCGCCTTTTGCACATCTACTTGACCGAGCGCCGCCATCAATAAATTAATTCCGGGAACCTTGGCCGCAAATTTCACCAAAGGATTCTCGGCAATAGGGGTGACGAACTTGCCCACAGTTTCGGTGGTTTGCTCTAGCGATCGCTGCACAGATGGACCAATCGTTTCACCAATCGCTGCCGTAGTCGTGCTGACATTACCTGTTGTGGCTTGCAAGACTTCGGTTGCTGCTTGCGCCATCCGAGTGGCTGTGGCGATCGCGTCCTGCATCGGATCAGAGGTGGAGTCTGCCCGTTTGGAACTCCCTTTATCTGCTACTGCCATAGGTCCCCGGAACTATACTGTGCTACTACTGACTAAGTTCTACGGTAGCGATCGCCACAGCTTGATGGCCTCTATCTCCTGATAGTGATTGTGCCCTGTTATGGGCTGATTTGCTGATTTGTAGAGCAAGCGGCAATGAAGCAATTGCTTAAAAATTCCCTTCCGCAACTTGCAGACAAGTGAGTCCTTGGCTTCTCCACATCTTCACTACCTGATCGCGATCGTCAAGCACAAAGAAGACATTATAGCGACCTTGAATGAATTGTTCGTAGATCTCCTTTTTGACGATAAAGTCTGGTCTAGAATCTTCCGTTCTTCTCATCCAGAGCGCATCATATTCCACTTCATGATCGGCTAGCCAGGCTTCAGTTTCTGGTTTGTATTCAGCAGGCCGCCCAGAAACCAACAAAATGGCAAATTCTCTCTCTTTGTACATCTGAACAATATCTCGACAAAACTCATGAGCTAAGTCTTTCCCTAAAGCTCGATAAAAAGCTTTCCAGTTCTTGGGTCGGGAGCGCATGTAGTGTTGTCGATGGTAGATATTGCAGAGCGTGCCATCTAAGTCACAGATGAGTGCTTTAGGCAGAGGTTTGTCGGAGGTCATGGCACAAATAGCTGGGCTGGAGCACAGCTTGTAAATATGCCACCCTACACAACGACTTCTCTAAATTGCGCCTAGCGTCAGATAGACTCTCAAAACAAGCCCAAGGTTATGGCCTGATCAATTGGCAGCGTGGCTCCAATGCCTAGCCAGAGCGTGATCAGTGTCCCAAGCAGGAAGATAGTAGTCGCTACAGGGCGGCGGAAGGGGTTTTGAAACTTGTTGGCATTCTCAATAAAGGGAATCAACATGAGTCCCAAAGGAATTGAGGCATTGAGCAGTATACCCAGGAGTTTGTTGGGGACAATGCGGAAAATTTGAAACGTGGGATAGAGATACCACTCTGGCAAAATTTCTAAAGGAGTGGCAAAGTTTAGCGATCGCCTTGGTGCTCTGTCTGGCTGATTCTTCCAAAACTGTTCTAATCTTCCGAAGACTTTTAGCTATGGCTCCGATAAGCTGTGGGGGCAACCCAGTTTGCTCCCGGAATACTTTAGTAAAGTGACTTTGGCTCTTGAAACCAAGCTGTAGCAAGATTTCTGAAATTGTTAGTTCCTGCTTGGCTAACAACCATTTGGCACGTTCAATCCGGCATTGTGTCACGAACTGATGCGGAGCCAAGCCCGTGGATTGCTTGAATAAAGTGGCGAAGTAATGCGGACTCATTTGCACGATCGCAGCGATTTCCGCTAATCGTAAGTCTTGGTCTAAATGGTCGTGGATATAGCTGATCGCTTGGTTCAGCTTATAGGGCGGTAAGCCACCTGTATATTCTCTCAGGAGCGATCGCTGGGTAGAATATCGCTGGAACAGATGGGCTGAGAGCGCAGTCGCCATAGCATCGGCATAGAAGCGGCTATCTGTGCCACTAGATTCCAACTCGGTTTTGAGTGTGAGGCCAATTTGTTGAATCAAGGGGTCGCGAATTTTATGTTGGGGCATGATGGCAACTGAGTCTGTCTCTAAGGATGTAGCCGCGACCTGAGCAACACGTTGAGGCTCTAGATAAAGCTGGATAAACTCAGCTCCGCGATCGCAGCGAGCTTGAGGATGAGACTGATTCGCTGGAAAAATACCGATATCACCAGGTCTATATCGCTCTAGTTGCCAACGACTCCCGAGCTTCAGCTCTACCTCAAACTGCCCCATGCAAATCGTAATGACGTGCTGGGCAAAATAGCAATCAGGCAGTTCATGGGCTGACAGGTGATGGTGTGCCAAGTGAATACCTTGCCAACCAGCGACCACGCTAGAACAAAGTGGAGCACTGACGAGCAATTGCTGCCACACTCCTGATTGGGTTAAATCTACATGGGGCAGTTAGGCCTCTAACATCTCAGTATCAATTTTGGATCGCAGTTCCTAGTTTACTGAGTTGTAGCAACCTATCTAATAGATGATAAACATAGGTGATGAATGGCAGCAAGTCGCAACCCTGCCTAACCGTCGGACTGTACAGCAGGATTGCGAATACTTGAGGTGGGAACGTCCGGGGAAGACGACAATCCCCAAGTAATTAAACCCGCGCTGGCAAAAAGGGTGGCTACCACAAAGACGATAGGACCCCATGCAATTCCTTGTCTAGGCATAAAATTTGATGGTTATCCTGAACTCCACCCGTAATTATGCTTAGCCTTTTTCAGGCGGATGCAATTTTTGTCCAGACCTTGTTCTAATCTTGTTATTTGTCAGAGTTTCTTAAAAGTAGCTTAAAAAATCATCTGAATTCGCAAATCTCTTCCTTAAGGTCAACGACAGACATTAAATAGGCTAAAAACACACTTACTAGGAAGTCCACAATCCCCATCTGTAAGCATTTAGCGGGTCTAGCGAGCTATAAAGCCAACAATAGAGCTGAATAACCTGCAGCCCCAACTAAAAAAGCCCAAAAGCGGCTTTCTCTGTCGTCCGGCAGTTCTTCCTTCAACACATTCAGCACAATGCCACCTGCTAAGAAGGCAAACAGAACCGCGATCGCCGCTTGAGGAACTTGAGTGCCGCTGCCAATCACCCACCCAGCCATCACAGAGGCGGCTAGTATCCAACGGCCCACTTGGTCATAGTACTTCTTGTGATGCTCGCGCAGGCCATAGTCATTAACCACAAAATGCAAGGCCATAGCCACTGCAAAAAGTAGCAAACTGGCAAACCCAGGTTCTTCTCGATGCAGCAGAAGATAACCAATCAAGGCATTGTAAAGGGCAAACGACCCCATATGCAGCCAGAAGACACCTGTTTCCGTCACATCTCCTTGGCCTGATTCGCGATTGCGCCGTCGTGAAATTTTTGCAGTTCGCTCTAATCCATAGAAAACTGCTAAACCTACCAACGCTACCAAATAGACATGGTGCTCCAGAAACGTCCATCCTTTACCCCAGGTTTCGCGGAGAGTTTCTTGAGCTGCACTCAGATCTGGCAGCACATGGACAAAGACATAAGCCACCGACACACCACTGCCAAACGACAACCAACGGCTACGAGGAACAGCTTCAAGAAAACGTAGGTTGCTAGAGAAAAGATGCACCAGAACCAGTGCTACAGCCGACAGACCTGATACCAGGGTGAGATTAAACGGTGCAGCCACTATAGGTTCGGTAGGAGACATTAGCTCAGCGCCCCTCTGATGCTACTTGCTACAAAGATCTCATGATCCCTGAAATAGGTTGTAACTTAATACACTTCTTTAAGGTGATGCCTTTAATATCGCATGCTCGGGATAATCCACAGGTCTATTGCTTCCCCGATGATCAAACCTAGACTAGCTGTTGTAACCGAACACAAAAAGATATCAGTGGCCTTCAAGCCGATCGCTTTCATTTCCAGTTCAGAATATACCAGCGTCGCCAGTGGTAGAAAAATCAGGTTTAATAACATGGGTTGGGTCAGTGCCAAAGCGACTATCACACTCACGAGCAGGGTAATGCCAACCACGGCAAACAACTTCTGAGTCCCCAGCCAAACCAAGGACTCCAAGATTGGATTGTTCTTCCAAGCTGCAATTAGCGTGACACCAATGACAAAAGTACCCACCAGCCAAAAGATATGGTGAGTAGATAGATGCCATCCCAGCACTGTGTAGGCCAATCCGAGCAGACTAAGAGCGAGCCAAGGCTTTCGAGTGAGAAGTTCGGTATTCATAAAAAATGAAGTTATGCCACACCAAGGTCCCAAATAAGACCAGGATGCTACTACCACTATAGCGACCCTAAAGCATTACTGATAACCCGCTGCTTGCAGAGAGAACAAGTGAGCATAACGCTTGCCTGCTTGGACTAAGTCTTCATGGGTGCCTTGCTCAATTAGCTCACCAGCCGATAGCACCACAATCCAATCCGCCATCCGCACTGTAGAGAAACGGTGGGAAATCAAGATCGCCATTTGGTGCTGCGTCACGGTCCGAAAGTGATTAAAAATTTGCACTTCCGCTTCCGCATCCATCGCTGAAGTAGGTTCATCCAGAACGAGAATATCGGCCCCTGTTCGCATAAAGGCACGCGACAAAGCAATTTTTTGCCATTGCCCCCCTGACAACTCTCGCCCACCTTTAAACCACTTGCCCAACTGAGTTTGGAACCCCTCTGTCATCTCTTCAATAAAGGGCAACGCCATCCCCTTATTTGCGGCTACTTCCCAACGGGGCGATTCGGTAATATGTTCCACATCCCCAACCCCAACATTTTCCCCTACGGTGAATTGATAACGCACAAAGTTCTGAAAGATGACGCCAATCCGACGTTGCAGCACTTCCATATCCCAAGCTTCCAGGTCAAGACCATCGAGGAGAATGCGGCCTGAGGTCGGGCTATAGAGGCGAGTGAGCAGCTTGATCAGCGTGGTTTTGCCAGAGCCGTTTTCTCCCACGATCGCCATCTTCTCCCCCGGTTTAAGGTGAAAAGAGATATTGGTTAAAGCAGGTTGAGCATTACCTGGGTAAATAAAGGAGACATTTTCAAAGCGAATACCATCGCCTGCAGTTGGCCCTCTGGTTGCAGCTCCGAAGGGTTGAGGAATTTCTTGCTCTAAAAATTCATATAGATTAGAGAGATAAAGCGAATCCTCGAACATCCCGCCGATGGAGCTGAGAGCTGAGGAGAAGGTTGTTTGACCTTGGCGAAACACCACCAAGTACATGGTTAAGTCACCCAGAGAGATACGGCCTGCGATCGCCTCAATCACAATCCAGGTATAAGCTGCATAAAAGGCCGCCGTACTGAGTAAGCCGAGCAAGTAGCCCCAAAGCCCTCGCCGAATGGTTAAGCTACGGTCCTCATCATAAAGGCGATGGAAAATCTCTTGGTAGCGGGTCAAGAGCAGCGGCCCCAACTGAAACAGCTTCACCTCCATGGCAAAGTCTTCACGAGCGATTAAAGTTTCCAAATAGGTTTGTTCGCGCGTTTCTGGGGCTCGCCAGCGAAACAGCCGAAACGCTTGTCCCGCAAAGCGCGTCTCCGCAATAAAGGCAGGCACAGCGGCTAACATCAAAACAAAGACAGCTCCGATGGAGAAATTCAGCAGCAAACCGCCATAGGTAATCAGGGCTAAACTGTCTTGCACGAGTCCAAAGGTTCGCCCCACCAAGCTTAACGGGCGGCTAGACGCTTCTCGGCGAGCACGGGTCATTTTGTCGTAAAACTCGGAATCCTCGAAATGCGCCAAATCCAGCGTCAGTGCTTTCTTCAGAATCAGCACATTTACTTTCTGCCCTAGAAGCACGCGCAGCAGGGATTGGCAGAGCGTTAGACCTTGCTTGCTGCCCGCCAAAAGCGCTACGGCGATCGCCTCTAAAGCCAGATAACCTAACGCATCCCAGCGATCGCCGACAGCTTGCGATTGAGACGCTGCAACCACACTATCAATAATTAGCTTGCCGACATAAGCGATCGCGCCAGGGAGTAACCCCGCAACCAAGGTAAAAAGGGCCAAAGCAAGGGTCAAGCGGTGATTGGTTGACCAGACCAACTCCACAGCGCGGCCACCATATTGAAATAGATTCAGCGATTGGGAGAGTTCCTGCAAGCGCCATTGCAGGCCAGAGTAAAGGTTACGATACTTCATATTCTCCACAATAGCCCGCACTACTGATTGATGACATTGCCTCCCTTGGCGCTGGCTAGCAAAACTGCCATCACTGTTGAGAGAAGCGCTATTCTGAATCAGGGCCAATCTCTACCCAGGCCACGGTCATGGCTTTCAGGTCTCTGTTTCAACAATCAACTCGCACCCTGATGCGGCACAGCAACTACTGCTTGATCAGCATCATGTTTGCCAATCTCTGTTTGGCCTTGCAAGCAGGCTCACCCGGACTGCTTACCGGAATCGTCGTGGGTAGCTCGCTGCTTTACTTGCCGCTGAGCTTGCTAAATCTTTGGTGGCAGTGGCAGCAGCATAAAGCCCGTACGGATGAGTTAAATGCTCAATTCCGAGCGCGACTTGCCGCCACGAAGCAAAAACCTCTAGGCAATCCTCACTGTATTTACTCAGCGCGATCGCTGCATATTAGATGTGCGGTGCGTCCCTACGGCCCCTGTGAAGACTGCTTAGACTTTGAGCCTCGTAGCTGAAGCCCAATACTTTTAAGCAAATTCTGAAAAAGTAACATTTGAACTTGTTTTCCTGATTCTGGCCTGCAATACTGCCAAATACACACAAGTCTACCGGTTTACCGTAGATTAAGTGGCACGAAATTGCTGGCCCGCCAGTAGGGCTAACAGGAGTACTTAGCATGGCGATCGCATTTGATAGTCACACTCGTCTGGGTCAAAAAAGATTGACTAATCAGACAGTTAATTCTATTCGGAGTCCGTTTTCCCCTTTAGGGCAAGCACACCAGTTAAGTTCGGCGCTCGTGAAGCGGCTTTGGTGGCATACCAAAGGATATGGCACGGTGCTAGGAGTGATGCTTTTGGTGCTGGGCAGTCTAATGTTTCTCAACCTGCATTGGTTGAGTCGGCAACTAGTAGAAGCCCCATCCGAAGACAGCACCGCTGAAGATGCAGGTTAGACTCCTTAGGTTGTGCTGTTTGAAACGGGGTGCGACCGAGGTGCGATCGCTGCCATAAACCGGATAAATTAAGGGGCGCTGAACTCCGTGTTCATCTTGGCATCCGCGGCAGGCGTGGCGATGTGCACCAAGCGTTGCTTGAGTGTTTCTAAACCCAGTCCTTGCGTCGCTGAGATAAAGATAGCATCCGGATAAGTTTGCTGAGCAGCCGCTAGAGCCTCGCTTTCCACTTGATCTACTTTGTTAAACGCCAACAATGTAGGACCAGAAATGGTTGGGAGATCTGCCAACACCTCTTGGACTGACTGTATATGGCTTTCCCAAGCGGGATGGGAGAGATCCACCACATGCAGCACCGCATCGGCTTCTGTGACTTCTTCCAAAGTGGCTCGGAAGGCATCCATCAAGGGAGGCGGCAGTTCATGGATAAAACCCACTGTATCTGTGAGCAGGAGCGATCGCTGAGATTGGGTCTCAGAATCGGTGATGGTTAGCCGTCGTGTGGTGGGGTCGAGGGTGGCAAATAATTGGTCAGCCGTATAAACTTCTGAGTGAGTCAAGGTATTGAGCAGAGTAGACTTCCCGGCATTGGTGTACCCTGCTAGGGCTACGGTCGGAATTTCGTTGTGTTGGCGTTGTTGGCGCAGGCGAGAACGATGGGCTTGCAACTGGTTCACTTCCTGTTGCAGTTGATTAATCCGCCGCTGAATCGTCCGCCGTTCGGTTTCTAGCTTAGTCTCCCCTGGGCCTCTGGTGCCAATACCACCGCCCAACCTAGACATCGCCTGCCCTCGACCACGCAGTCGCGGCAACATATATTCCAACTGGGCGAGTTCGACCTGCAATTTACCTGCTTGCGACTGGGCGCGTTGGGCAAAGATGTCCAGAATCAATTCGGTACGGTCTACGACTCGTAGGTTCATTTGGGCTTCCAAATTCCGAATCTGGGAAGCCGAAATATCGCGATCGAACACTACTAAGTTGGCTCCAATCGCTTGAGCTTGTTGGGCAATTTCATCTACTTTCCCCTGACCTACGACCGTTTGGGGATGCGGTTGCGATCGCTTCTGAATCATGGTTTCCAGAACCGTTCCTCCAGCACTCTCGGCTAGACGAACCAGTTCTTCCAAGCCATCCTGGAAGCGTTGAGGCGACAGATCATCGGTCATCAACCCCACGAGCAAAATCTTGTCTTGGTCATCTCCTTTTTCCTCAAACTGAAAAGCTCCATACCCAGCGGCGTGAAACTCTTTTTCCCAGTCATCGACTAGATCGCTAAAGTCTTCCTCTGTCAGCTCTGCGAGGGGAAGGGGAGAAATTTCCCAAGGTTGATCCAGATCCGGAACGAGATGCACTAAATAAGTAGATTGAATTTCGCTTGAAGTTCCATTTTTCGCGACCGCACCTTTCGACTTGGAATTCGACTTGGAATCACTGGGAGCACAAACTAGGGTAACCAAGGCATCTAAGCGCTGTCGAGCGATCGCTGTTAGGTTAGCGCCATCCGGAGGAGTTGCTTTAAGCTGGGTTGCCAGACACCGAACTCCGCTCAAGCGCTCGGCACTATGTCGAGGTAGTTCCTGCTCGGATAGCTGAGTTTGGGCTGGCGTACCCACGGCCACCCGCAACACCTGTCCCCGGCGATTTAGGTACATACAGACAGGATGATGAATCGCTGTGCTAACAGCCGCTAATTCTTGAGCCAACTCCGGAGTACAAAAGCGATCGCTCGGTTGCCGCTGTTCGTACAATCGCTGAAGCTGCTTGAGCTGGCTGGATTTGATGCCTTGGGTATTACCGTAAATCGTTTCGATGGGTCTAACCAGAAAGCTGGTTTCTGAATTCGCTAATCTATGTTTAATCTGCTTTAGCGTTGACTGAATCTCTCTTGAGGGCGAACTGATGGCTCAGCACATAGGCCAGAAATGTGTGTAGAGCGATACAGTTGCTTGCTAAAGCCCCCTCTACAAAAACCAAGACTACTTTGTGACTTTAGCTACAAACCAGCTTGATTGTTTTACAGCTCTTTAGATATATACCCAAGCTTTCTTTAGATAGACGTTAGCTTCAGCGATCGCTTCTAATCTGCTGAATAAGTAGAACCTCCTATTTCTTTTGCTAATTGCGATCGCTCTCTAACCTTAGGCTGGCTACCAAGCCAAGCTTTAGCACCAAGCTTTTTCGTCTCCGCTACCGCTAACTTCCGCGACTGTCGAATTAATCTTCTTGATGCTATTCCAGTAGGCCGACTGGAAGCGTTGGGTTATCTCTCAGGTGATGTATGACTGACTCAAGTACCTTAGTTTTGCCAGCCGAAAACCACACCCCTGATATTGCGACTGGTTCCATTTTCTTTGTTGGTACTGCGACTGTCATTCTTCGGTATGCTGGGTTCACTATCCTGACCGACCCTAACTTCTTGCACCAGGGAGATCACGTTCACTTAGGATATGGATTGCGTTCTGAACGAGTCACCAATCCTGCGATTGAGATTGAGGAGTTGCCGCCGCTGGATCTGGTCGTACTCTCCCACATGCACGAAGATCACTTCGATCACATTGCTGAGCAAAAGCTGAACAAAACTGTTCCTATTGTCACGACCAAACATGCGACTGAGAAGTTGCAGAAGAAGGGCTTCCAAGCAACCTATGCTTTAGACACTTGGGAAACCATAACCATTCAGAAAGGAGGGGTGCAGCTCCGCATCAGTGCCATGCCAGGAAGACATGGACCTGGCGCTTTAGCCACTTTACTACCTCCGGTGATGGGTAGCTTATTAGAGTTCCAAAATAGCACTGGACAGGCTCTCTTTCGCCTCTATATCACGGGCGATACATTGGTCTATGAGGAAATCAAGGAAATTCCCCAACGCCATTCTCACATTGATTTGGCACTGCTGCATTTAGGTGGTACTAGAGCGTTTGGCGTGTTGGTGACAATGGACGGTAAGCAAGGCGTAGAAATGGTGCGCTTGATCGCCCCCAAAACCGCCATCCCCATCCACTACAACGATTACACCGTCTTTAAGTCTCCCTTAGAAGAATTTAAACAGGCGATCGCCGCCGCAGGACTAGACACCCAAATCGAATACCTCAGCCACGGTGACACTTACCAATTTCAAGTCCCTGCCAACCGTTCGTAATGTGCTAAATCTCAGAATCCGATTTCCACATCCTCGTAGGGGCGAACGGCCGTTCGCCCCTACAGCCGATCACCTGCAAACAGTTGTTCCCAGTAACGCTCAAAACTTCTTAACATAGGAGTTAAGTGCTAGGGAACCGTGCGGAAAGGAAAGAAATGGAGATAACCCCAAGAGTGATGTCTGATGCGTCTTTAACTCAAGCGCAGGCGATCGCAGACACAGAGCTGGAAACCACTGTAGGTAGCGCAACTGTGGCCACTCTCCAGAGCGGAGTACTAGAACAAGATAGCGAAACGCATGAATTGCCCGCGGGTGGCCCTGACCCATCTCGGTTTGATGCCAAAGAAGCTTGGTATCCAGTGTTCTATGTAGAAGATCTAGATAAGACCAAGCCAGCTAGATTTACCCTACTGGAAACCGATTTAGTCATCTGGTGGGAGCAGGCGACAGAGGCTTGGCGAGTTTTAGAAGATAAATGTCCTCACCGCTTAGCGCCGCTTTCCGAAGGCAGAATTGCTGAAGATGGTTTGCTAGAGTGCCCCTATCACGGTTGGGCTTTCTCTGGAGCGGGCCACTGCGATCGCATTCCGCAACAGGCGATCGGAGGTACTGCAGAAACCTCGGAACGGGCTTGTGTGAGGGCGTTTCCCGCTACAATCCGTCAGGGGTTGTTGTTTGTTTATCCTGGCAACCCAGACCACGCCACCAAAACCGCAGTGCCGATCGTAACTCCAATAGAAGAATTAGACGGCTGGGTTTGCCTCAATACCTTCCGAGATTTGCCCTACGACGCGCTGACCTTGTTGGAAAACGTCTTAGATGCCAGCCATGTGCCTTATACGCACCACCGCTCCGTGGGCAATCGCGCCAATGCTGCCCCAGTAGATTTGGAGCTTGTGGAATCTGGCAAGCAAGGCTTCCAGGGGTTGTGGGAGGAAGGCCCACGCAAGGGGACACTCGGTCGCCAAGACACCACCTTTATTGCCCCAGGGTTGATGTGGCACGACCTGACTTCCAAGCAGTTCGGCAGAACGTTGACGGTGGTTTACGCTACCCCAATCCGTAAAGGCGAGTGTCGGTTGTTTGCGATATTCCCTTTCAAGTTCTCTGCTAAACTGCCTAGTTTCTTTATTCGCCTGACACCCCGTTGGTATTCTCACTTGGGACAGAACAATGTGCTAGAAGATGACCAAATCTTTTTGCATCACCAAGAGCGCTATTTGGAGCAGGCAGGCGGGAGCGCCAACTTTGCCAAAGCATTTTATTTGCCTACAAGAGCCGATCGCTTTGTCTCAGCTTTGCGGCAATGGGTGAACCGATACAGCGCTGATCCGTTTTCAGGCGCGACGTTACCCCCCGCACTGCCCAAAGAGCAATTGCTCGATCGCTACTATTCGCACACCATCAAGTGCGCTAGTTGCAGTGCGGCCCTGACCCGACTACAACAAATTAGGTTAGCTTGTCTCATCTTGGCAGCGATCGCCTGGACCGTCGCCCCATTGCTGGCCGTTTCGCTAGGAAATGAAGCAGGGTTTGGTGTGGTAGCAGCAGCGATCGCCAGCTTGGTGAGTGGAGCAGCCTGGCTGGGATTAGGTAGGCTAGAGCAGCAGTTTTACCGAGGGCGAGAAACTCCGCTTCGCAATTTACCAGAGAAGAAGCGGTCTCAGAAAAAATGATTTGAGTTGCAGAAAGTAGCTCATTACTTACGTTTAGAGGTTTTTGGCTCTAAGGATAACCCCAACCAAGGTGCAAGTTCCTGCACTTCTGCGTTGGTAAAGTTGCCGTTAATCATGGCTTGCCCACCTGTAATCCCCGTGGAGGCATAGACCGCATCAACGAGGGGCGCACTGATCAATCGGTCATTCAAGAAAATGCCCAAGGTGCGTCCCGTTCCCGCGATCGCTTTTGTCAATGTAGAAAAGGTTTCGCTACCTGAATCGTCAAATTCAACGCTAATGTCTAAAGCGGTGAAAGATTGCCACGGAGAAGGCGGGGTGAAAGTGGACGCAGTGTCAGCAGATTTAATATGGCTGCTAGTGAGGCGGGTCGGTTCGTACAAAGCTGCGATCGCTTGGTAGGTTTTTTCTATGGCAGCCCGATTTTCGTATAAAGCGATGGATTTTTCAGTTTGGCTGATTTGTGTTTTCTGGAGTAGCAGGCGAGCGAGCATTTGTTGCTGGACTTGCAGTTGTGCCTCTGTACCTGGCTTTTGCAAGCGAAACTCAATCCGAGGTGTAGAGCTTTGCGTCAGTGAAGTCGGGGATACGGGTGAGCATTCATATAGCGGTTCAGCCACTGCGATCGCTGTGCCACAACTCAACAAGAGGGCTACCGTGGGAGCCAGCCAACTCAGAATTTCCTTATTCATCACATCTTCTCCATGAGGGCGAATTGAGCCGTTTTCCACTCAACTCACTGATGCCCCTCATTAAGTATCTTCAGGGGAAATTCAGCAATTTTCTGAAAATTTAACTTGTCAGTCTCCAAAATTGCCAAAGTTACGGATGTAGCTATTCTGACACGGTGACGAAGTTTGAGATCCATGAACAGACTGCCCAAGCTCAGCGGATTGCTGTTGTCTTTGTTGCTAACCGCTACGCCTCATGTGGCGATCGCGGCTCCTTCGCTGGAGCAACTGTTTAAGCAAGGAGAAGCAGCACTAGAAGCCAAGCAATACTCTGAGGCGGAGCGGATTTGGCGACAAGTGATTCAGCTAGACCCAAAGCTACTCGATGCTTACATCAAACTAGGGGTAGTTCTACACGATCAAGGCAGGTTAGAGGAAGCGATCAGTGCGTTTCGTAAAAGTGTGGAACTAAATCCTCACGAAATTTTTGGCTATCTCAAAATTGCTGACATCTTGTATGAGCAAGGAAAGGTAGATCAGGCGATCATCACTTATCACCAAGCGATCGCCGTTAATCCATCATTTACTAACTCTTACGAGAGATTGGGCCGTCTTTTGATAGAAAGCCAGCAAAGTCCCAGCACCGCAGTTGACTACTGTGGTTTAGGTACTATCTTTTCCGATCAAGGAGAAACTGCTCAAGCGATCGCCGCTTTTCGAAGTGCCATTGCCCTCGATCCTAAACTAGCTTATGCCTATAATTCATTGGCAATGAATTTGACCCTTCTCGGAACTAATCATAGAGCCGAAGAGATGGCAGTTTACCAACGGTGGTTGCAAATGCTGCCAGACGATCCAGCTGCTCATTTGAGCTTAGGCAGAAACTTGCGAATTGAGGGAAAGACGGAGGCCGCACTAGAGCACTACCGCCAAGCCATCAAACTGAATCCTAACTATATAGAAGCTTATCAAGAATTAGCATCCACCGTCTTAGACCTGCAGCGCTGGCAAGAGGCAGAAGCTGCTTACCGTCAAGCCATAACCCTAGAAGCCAATACTGACTACTTTGGTATTATCTTTACCGCTGACGTTAACGGCCTTGAAGAGAGCTTAAGGCGGCAAAATAAATTAGAGACTGTGATCCCTTTCTACCAAGAACTGCTGCAACGCCATCCCCAACATGAAAAGCTGCACGGTTACTTAGGCGATGTTTTGGTTGAGCAAAATCAGTTGGTTGCCGCAACGTCAACTTATCGTCGTCTGATCGAACTACAACGTGCAACACAAGCGTCCCCCGAGGACATCGCCTCCGGCTATGAAAAGTTAGCTAAAACACTTGTCCTACAAAATCAAGTAGATTCAGCGTTTGCACTCTATCAAGAAGCCATTCAACGCTATCCTGACAATTCGCAATTGCTCTATCAGCTAGCGGAACTGCAAAAATCTCAGAACCGTGGAAGTGAAGCAACTATCACTTACCGCCGGCTAATTTCGCTTGATCCCGCAGAAATTGTGCCGCGCTTGTGGTTAGGGGAAACTCTAGAGATGGAGAATCGATCTACAGAAGCGATCGCGGTGTATGAAGAGGCATTGAAGGTTGCCAAAGATGCCTACTCTAAAGCGATCATCCATAATAACTTGGGGTTGCTCTACGAACAGCAAGGTAACTTAACCGCTGCTATTCGAGAATTTCAACAAGCCTTGCAAGCAGCTCCCGGAGCGAGCGATGTTGAAAGACATTTGCAAGCCGCCGAGCAACGTCTAAAACAAAAATAACTCCAACGAGCGATCGCTCAGAAGTACAATTCTAGGTAGTCATAAAGATGTAAGGATGGGGGAGATGAAGTTAAATCAATTGATTTATGTCTGCCTCTTTACCTGCCTGTCCTGCTTGCGCTAACACCATGAAGCGTAGTAGGGAAGCAACGCTAACTTCCGCTATAGGCATATGTAGGAACACTCAAAAGGACTAGTCATTCATGAAATCGAATAGTCTTCAAAAACACATAGGCGATCACAATTCTTGATCAAACCACAAAAAAGCGATCGCTAGTAATAGACCTAGGCGATCGCTTTTTGGGTTATTTTGGATGTTGCCTTCTAGTTCAACGACTAAGGGTTATCCCAACAGGCGGAGAACGACACTGGAGCGCGCATTGACAGGTATCATCTGCTCTCCATTAAAGATAATTTCCTCTTGAATGAAGCGTGGTTCCTTGGTGTCAATTGTCAACTGCCACTGTTTTTGCCTAAAGGCCTCAGGCAAGGCAAACTCAATCATT
Organism: Trichocoleus sp. FACHB-262; assembly: GCF_014696035.1. Taxonomy (NCBI): domain Bacteria; kingdom Bacillati; phylum Cyanobacteriota; class Cyanophyceae; order Leptolyngbyales; family Trichocoleusaceae; genus Trichocoleus; species Trichocoleus sp. FACHB-262. The sequence continues at coordinate 36,037 of NZ_JACJPK010000074.1, forward strand.
TCGTAGTGAGCATTAAAGAACAGGATGAAACTGTCATCACTGATTCGTTGTCCTTGCGGGCCTGGACTGGGGATCTGGCGACCATCTAAGAATACTCCGATCGCCTTAGCGTAACCAATCTCCCATTGCTCATCACTTGTCTCAGTACCATCCGGGTTGAACCAGACGATATCACTCACGCCAGTCCCATGAATAGCCTGTCCTTGGAACCACTTGCGTCGCCGGAAGACTGGATGCTGTCGTCGGAAATAGATTAACTCGCGAGCAAAGTCCAAAAGATTTTCGTTCTTTTCTTGCAACTCCCAGTTGGTCCAAGAAATTTCACTGTCTTGGCAATAGGCATTGTTATTGCCCTGCTGGGTTCGGCCTAGCTCATCTCCTGCCAACATCATTGGGATGCCTTGGGAGAGCATCAACGTCAATAAGAAATTCCGCCGTTGCTGTTCCCGCAACTGCAATACTTCAGGATCATCTGTTTCTCCCTCCGCGCCACAGTTCCAAGAACGATTATGGCTCTCACCATCTTGGCTATTCTCACCGTTGGCTTCGTTATGCTTTTCGTTGTAGCTCACTAAGTCATTGAGGGGGAAACCATCATGGGCGGTAATAAAGTTGATGCTGGCGTTGGGGCGGCGGCCATTGAACTGGAAATAGAGATCAGGGCTACCAGTAAAGCGGTAGGCAAACTCTCCTAAAATACTGTTCTCTCCGCGCCAGAAATCCCGCACCGTGTCACGATATTTTCCATTCCACTCAGACCAAAGGACAGGGAAATTGCCCACTTGATAGCCACCATCACCAATATCCCACGGTTCCGCAATCAGCTTCACATCAGCTAAGACTGGATCTTGGTGAATAATGTCAAAGAAGGCAGCTAGGCTATTCACCTCATACAGTTCTCTCGCCAAAGCAGATGCTAGATCAAAGCGGAAACCGTCCACATGCATCTCCAACACCCAGTAGCGCAAGCTATCCATGATCAGCTTCAGCACTTGGGGTTGACCTACATGCAGGGAGTTACCACAACCTGTGAAGTCCATGTAGTAGCGCTTATCATCATCTACTAAGCGGTAGTAGACGCTGTTATCAATGCCACGCAAGGATAGGGTTGGACCAAGATGATTTCCTTCTCCGGTGTGGTTGTAAACCACATCCAAGATTACCTCAATCCCAGCGCGGTGCAGCGCTTTCACCATCTCCTTAAACTCATTTAGCTGCTGGCCTGTACTGCCACCAGCGCTGTAGCCAGAGTGGGGAGCGAAGTAGTTGACTGAGTCGTAGCCCCAGTAGTTCTTGAGACCCTTATCTGCTAAGTGACCGGGATACGACAGAAAATGGTGCACAGGCATCAACTCAACTGCACTAATGCCCAATCGCTGCAAATGCTCGATCGCGGCTGGGTGAGCCATGCCAGCATAGGTACCACGCAACTCTTCTGGGATATCGGGATGCAGTTTCGTAAAACCCTTGACATGTGTTTCATAAATAATGGTTTCATGCCAGGGAGTCCGGAGCAGGCGATCGCCTTCCCAGTCAAAAGATTCATCAACAACGACTGATTTGGGGATTAAATGGGCGCTGTCTAACTCAGAGAAGGAGAGGTCAGCTTCTGGAGACTCCCAAGAGTAGCCAAATAATTCGGGTCCGTTACCGATGTCACCATCGATCGCCTTAGCATAAGGATCGAGCAACAGCTTGTTGGGGTTGAAGCGGTGTCCTTCATGAGGAGAATAAGGACCGTGAACTCGGAAGCCATAACGCTGACCAGGACCAATGCCAGGGATATACCCGTGCCAAACGAAGTTGCTTACTTCGGTCAGGTGTATTCGAGTTTCCTTGTCATCGCGATCGAATAAGCACAACTCCACTCCTGTGGCGTTTTCTGAGAACAAGGCAAAGTTGGTACCTTTTCCATCCCAATAAGAACCGAGGGGATAAACTTTTCCCGGCCAAAGCGCTAGATACATAAACTGAAAATTTTAGTGGGGGTAAAAATTAGTGGAGGCAAAAATAGCTAAATTGCATCTAATGATTTTAGATACAACTAAGCAAGACTGTTGTGTTTGCTAAAACAAATTGAAGCCCGTCTTTCAACTTAATAACTCAATTTTGAAGTCGATTTCAATGCCAATTCAATGCCAGTTCTTGCAACCAAACTTCCCGAAGTCAATTTGGCTTTTGCTACATTCACTCTGCTCCTCTTCGCCTTCAAACAAGGTCAACAGTTTTTGAAGTTATTGAAGAAAGTAGCTGAGTAAGCTGCCCGATGGCATCTACCCCAAGGACAGTCTCGGTGCATAGCTTGATGTAGTGCAGACGACTAGGTTCTGCCTCTAAGTTTAGAGCGCGATAAGCAGGCTTCTAGATAAGGGCATTCCTCACACCGAAGTTTTTGCCCCGGGTGATCACAATGGCAGGGGAGGTTCGAGCAGCTTATTTCGGAGCGCTGATGAAGTAAGTGGGTGGCCGTGGTTTGCAATAGCAGAATAATATCTTGGGTAATCATAAAACGCTTAATATTTCAGTAAAAAAGGTTACTAGTTTTAGTTCTTTTACTGTAGTCAAGTAGGGGATTAAATATCGTCTAGCTAAGGAAGGACCCAGACTTTGGCTATTATCTATCGAAAAGTTGCCTCAACACTGACCCTAGTCTTGTGCCAAAGGTAGAACGACTCGCACAGTCGTTTGCTTGCCGGGAATACTCTCGATCCCCAGTTCTCCACCCTGCAATTCTGCTAGGCGTTTGGCAATGGCTAGCCCTAGTCCTGAACCTTGTTGCTCATACAGTTTGCGCTCAAATTGTACGTAAGCGCCAACATTCTCAATTTGTTCTGGAGTCATCCCTCGACCCTGATCAATTACATAGAGAATAAATGTATGCTCATTGCATCTACTAAGAATTCGTATGGGAGTCCCTGAGGGCGAGAACTTACAGGCATTATCAACCAGTTCATCCACTATTTTTTTCAGTTTGGCTTGTGGAACTTGAACCACTGCGTCCTTCAGCTCTAACTGTAAATCAGTGGCTCGATTCATCTCTTGGGCCTTTTGCGTCACCCAATCGCTAACTAGCATACTGACAGAATGAGTGATGCCTTTACGGAGAGCCTTGATTCGTTCTGGACTTTTAACTAATAGCTCCAACTGAGCATATAAAAGAAAGTTTTGCACCAACCGATGCAGAGTTTGCGTGGAGTTGTGAATGTCTTCTGCTACCTCCACAATTTCAGCTTGCTCCATCAAGCTGCACTCGTTCATTAGCACACTCGACAAGCCTGCGATCGCATTCAAAGGAGTAATTAATTCATGAGGTAGAGCCAGAGTAATCGTGCTGCGTACGTCATCAAGTTTTTGCTGCACTCTCTCATCTACCACTGCTTGCTTTTCCAGGCGAGTAGAGATCGTCTTGAGCAATTGCGATCGCGTGAACGGCTTGGTCAGATAATCATCGGCCCCCAGTTCCATCCCTTGGCGAAAATCATCTTTACTAGCTTTAGCCGTCAAAAACACAAATGGGATCGCTGCTGTTTCAGGGTGCTTTCGCAATGCCGCCAAAACACCCAATCCATCCAGTTCAGGCATCATCACATCACAAATGATTAGATCCGGTGCTTTTTCTTGGGCCAACTGCACTCCAACTAAACCATTTTCTGCTCCAAGTGCATCAAATTCTTCTGCATCCAAGATGTCCAGAATGACATCTCGCACATCTCGCTCATCTTCAATTACTAAAATCTTTTTCATGGTTTATTATCCTTTCTATTACTCTTTATTAAGTGGTAGCAGCACGGTAAATGTGGTACCTAGCCCAACCGTACTATTAACCGAAACAGTGCCCCTGTGCGTTTCTACAGCTTGCTTGACGATGGATAGCCCTAAGCCAGTTCCTGGAATATTGCCTACATTTGTGGCTCGGTGAAAAGATTCAAACAAACATTTTTGGTCTTGCTGAGGAATTCCTATTCCTGAGTCTTGAACTTGGAAAGCAGCCATTCTATCTTGACAAGAAAGCTGAAAATTGACTTGACCTCCTGTGGGAGAATATTTAACTGCATTTGATAGCAAGTTAATCAAGATATGCCGCACTAACTTCTCATCCATACAGGCTGAATGACACAAACCATCACTGACAAAGTTGATCGAGTGATTAGGACTACTGAGCTGAACTTCCTCCACCAATTCATAGCAAAATTTTTCTAAATCTAGAGGCGTTGGCTGATACTCCAGCTTGCCTGCAGTAGATTTGCCAATCAGTAAAACATCATTTAAGAGCCCATTGAGATGGTGCACCGTTGATTGAATGCGGTGGAGATAAGTCAGCTTTTTTTCATCAGACCATTTATGGCTGTAGTGCTCTAAGCCTTCAGCAGAGGCCAAGATAGTAGTGAGTGGGGTCCGAAATTCGTGCGAGGCTGTGTTAATAAAACGGGATTTAAGTTCACTTAGTTCTTTTTCTTTCGTCAGGGCTTTACGAATTTGTTGTTCTGCTTGCTTGCGTTCGGTAATGTCGCGAGTCACACCCCGGTAACCTTCCAATTGGTTTTGCTGACCAAAGATCGGGGAAGCACTACTCTCGCAAACCACAAGCCGACCATTTTTGTGGACTAGAGTGGTTTCTAGCTGAGTAAAGGGCGTTTGTTGAGCTGTGAAATAACTGATTAAAGTTGTGTAGCGCTTGGCTTCGTCCTCAAGCATAAACTGGTCCAGGGTTTTGCCAATCACCTCATTGGGTTCGTAACCTAAAATGGCGGAAACTTTGGGACTAACGTAAGAAAAAACAGCCTTAATATCCGCTTCCCAAACCCAATCATTGATTTGCTCAACCAAATTTCGGAGTTGCTCTCGACTTTGCCATAGAGCCGCTTCTGCCTCTTGCCGTTTGCGTGTAATTCGAGCTAAAGCCCCCAAATTGCGCCGTAATTCCAGTTGCCTCATGACTTGATTGCCCAACGATTGCAGTGCTGTCAACTGCTCTGGGCTGAGTTGCCTAGGTACGCGATCGAGGGTGCAGAGAGTGCCTAAGGCATGCCCCTTAGCAGTGAGCAAAGGAGAACCAGCATAAAATCGGATATGAGGATCAGCGACTACCAACGGATTGGTGGCGAACCGTTCGTCAGCGAGGGTATCAGGCACCACAAACATGTCGTATTGCAAAACGGCATGGCTACAAAAGGCAACGTCTCGTGGGACTTCTGTAGCATCTAAGCCAACCTTCGCTTTGAACCATTGACGGTTACTGTCAGACAGGCTGATTAAGGCGATAGGAGTTTGACAAATGTAGGCAGCCAAGCGACAGAGTTCATCAAAGGATTCCTCAGCCTCAGTATCCAGGATGGCGTACTGAAGCAGACTTTCAAACCTTTCTGCTTCGTTGGCAGGTAAAAGGGCAGGCATGGCTAGTTCTTGGGAATTTTAGGAGCTTGCACATTTGTTAGAGAGTGCCCAATTGCTGTCTAGTACTGCTGTTTAGGGGCGCACTCTAACTGCACCGTCAAGACCGTAGCAAAAATAGGCTTTTTTCAGGATCGCTCGCTAGAGGCATCCTTAGCAGTTCTGGGCTATGGCTGAGTTAGGTTTATTGCTCACTTGGTAGGAAGTTGAGATGTGAGCGGTGGCATGACGCGAGTTAATTCATTAAACTTCATAAAAGTAGAATGTTACTAAGGCGGTCCTACCTTTTGGTTGTGGCGGCTGGCAAGAACCCCTATTAGGTAGCTTCCTATGGCAGTTCGGAAGGATACAATTTTTGAGCGATTTTTGTCGCCTGTTCTACAGTTGTTTATTGATCGTGACGGCTTAGAGCAGTTTTATCGCAGCATCGATTGGGAAACAGAAAGCGATCGCTTCCGCAACCCCACCCTGGTTTATCCTGCTTACTACAGCACTCAAAATTTTCATGGGGTTGAAAAAGGCTATTTAAATCCCCGAGCGGCGGTCTCTTATGACCCGATCACTCAGTATGTCTTGCTGCCCAACGAAACCTTAATTCGGCAAGCGGCGATCGCCACTGTGCAAGGCAAACCCAGACGCATCTTAGATTTAGGTTGTGGGACAGGCTCAACGACTTTATTGCTCAAACAAGCATTTCCAGAAGCTGAAGTCATTGGCTTGGATTTTTCGCCCTACATGCTAGTCATGGCCGACTATAAAGCGCAGCAGGCTGGGCTAAATATCAAGTTTATTCATGCCAACGCTGAGCAAACAGGCTTGCTAGATGGCTCTTTTGATTTAGTCACCGCTTCTCTGCTGTTTCATGAAACTCCTCCGACTGTTTCACGAGCCATTTTGCAGGAAGCGGCTCGGCTTCTAAAACCTGGCGGAGAAGTTTTGATTCTGGATGGCAGCCAAAACACCCTGCGGCAAACTGAATGGTTGACCCAAATCTTTGAAGAACCCTACATGCAAGCTTATGCCACTGGAAGTGTGGATGCCTGGATGGGGGCAGCGGGGTTTGGCGCGGTACAAACTCAAGAGCTGTGGTGGATACACCAAATCACTTGGGGAATTAAGCCACTTCCGGGGCACGATCCTGAATCTGCTAGCCCCCATCCCAACTCTGTTAGGATTGATGACTCTGCTGTCCCTGACACAGGGTTTCCAGCTCCCGCATTTGAGTAAGCTAAGTATGGTTTTAAAGGCGGTTCTGTTTGATTTTAATGGTGTCATCATCAACGATGAGGCGGTTCATGAGCAGCTGATTGAACAACTGCTGATTGAGGAAAACCTACGGCTCGGTCCTGGAGAGTTTAGTCGTGTCTGCTTAGGACGCAGCGATCGCGCTTGTTTAAGTGAGCTGTTAAACAGTCGGGGCCGAGTCGTCACAGAACCCTATCTAATGGACTTAATGGTTCGCAAAGCTCGTGCCTACCAACGCCACCTAGAAACCCTAGAAAAACTGCCGCTTTATCCAGGCTTAGCCGACTTGATGTTTAACCTGCGAGCAGCGCAACTCAAACTTGCGGTTGTCAGTGGAGCCTTACAGGCTGAAATCGAGTTGGTTTTGCAGAAGAGCCAACTGGCTCCATACTTCAGCGCGATCGTGGCGGGTGATGAGATTACGGCAAGCAAACCTGAACCTGACGGTTATCTTTTAGCCGTGGAACGGCTCAATCAACAATATCCGGAGCTGGATCTGCAACCCTCTGAATGTCTCGCGATCGAGGATACTCCCGCAGGAATTCAGGCAGCGAAGCGAGCGGGAATGTCCGTCGTAGGAGTCGCTAATACTTATCCGTTTCATATGATGCAGCGGCAAGCCAACTGGGCTGTAGACTACCTATCTGACTTAGAGCTGGACCGAGTGCAAGAATTGTATGCTCAACCAAACTTGAGTCAAGCCGCATCTCTCTAACCCCGATTTCATCAGCAATCTCTCTAGAGCTTGTTTAAGTTTCTTGTTATAATAGCCGAGCGCTATTGGGGAATTAGCTCAGTTGGTAGAGTGCTGCGATCGCACCGCAGAGGTCAGGGGTTCGAATCCCCTATTCTCCATTTGTCTTTTAAAGAATTAATGTCCAATTTTGTTGTTTTGGGGATTTCAACCTCTAGCAGGCAATTGACCCCTTCAAAATTTCTGTTTAAAGAATTAATGTTAGTCGATAAAATTATATTGCATTATTTGTTTCTCGGTGGGCTGTCTGAGGACAGCCTGTAGCATTTGTAGCAGCTCTTGAATGGTGTAGGGCTTGGCAAGAAAGTTCTGGATGCCGTTCGCCTCCTGCAATTTGTCGTTAGAGACAAAACCACTAACGGCGATCGCTTTAATCTGCGGATTAATTTTTTGCAGCGTTTGAATGGTGGTGGGGCCATCCATTGATGGCATCATCATATCGACTAGCGCGACAGCAATCTGGTCTTTGTGGCGAGCGCAGAGTGAAATCGCTTCAATGGCATCGTGGGCTGTTAGCACATGATAGTTATAAGCTTCTAGCGCCATTTTGGTTGTTTCTAAAATCTTTGTTTCATCATCGACCACCAGAATCCATTCGGCATTGCCATTGGCTGGATTAGCAGGTTCTACTTGAATGGGAACAGATGCTTCTACTGCTGGCAAGAATACTTTGAACTCAGTTCCTTGACCCACTTTGCTGGATACATCTATGAATCCTCTATGACTTTTAACAATGCCCCTCACCGTAGAAAGCCCTAATCCTGTGCCTTTGCCCAGCTCTTTAGTAGTAAAAAAAGGTTCAAAAATTCTATCTACAATGTCCGGTGGCATGCCAGTTCCGGTGTCTCTCACAATCAGTCCAATGTGGGAACCCACCGAGGCATCCAGATGCAGGCGGGCATAGGGTTCGTCTACAAACAGGTTTTTGGCAGAAATAGTGAGTGTACCGCCGTGAGGCATGGCATCACGAGCATTGACGACCAGGTTCATGAGCACTTGATGCAGGTGCGTGGCATCACCAGACACCAGCCCAAGCCCTGGTTCTACGTCGATGAGCAGCTCAATGGATTTAGGAAACGTCTTTTCAGCAATCTGCTTCACTTCGTGGATCAGGTGTTTCACTTGCACGATCGCCTGTTTACCCTCGACCCCGCGAGCAAATTGCAGCACTTGCTTCACCAGAGCCGCTCCCCGTCTGGTATTCGTTTCAATAATTTCAAACAAATGCTGACTCTGCTGATCGGCATGGGGAAACTTGAACTGTAACAATTGGGCTGTGCTGAGAACGGGAGTCAGAATGTTGTTGAGATCATGAGCAATGCCACCCGCCAGGGTTCCCAAACTTTCCAGCCGTTGGGTTCGCAGAAATTGACTTTCGAGCTGTTTCTTTTCCGTGATGTTGGTATTGACGGTCAAGATCGATTGCGGTTCTCCTTGGGCATCATGCATTAAGGTCCAGCGGCTCGCCACAATGATTTCTTGACCTTGGCGATCGACTTGATATAATTCACCTTGCCAAGTGCCAAATACTCTTAAACTGCTTTGAGCACTTTCAAGCTGATCGAGCGAGTTTGGGGGATACAATAGCTGATTTGCGTCTTGGGCGATCGCCTCTTCCGAACTCCAGCCGTAGACCTGCTCTGCGCCCTTGTTCCAATACTGAATTTTGTTATCTAAATCTCGGACGAGAATGGCATCAGTGGTGATGTTGAGCAGAGCCGCCTGTTCTCGGATTTTATCTGCTGCTTGCTTATGTTGTGTCAGGTCTAATACAAACGTCACGATCGCCTCTTGCGATTCATCCAGCAAAGCGCCACCGACCATCACTGGAATCCGGTAGCCATCTTTATGGAAGTACTCCTTCTCAAAGGCATTAAACGCTCCCAAACTGGCGAGTTCTGCCACTGCGACTTGGCTGAAATGGTTATATTCTGGAGGGGTGAGCACTTGCCAATTGATATTACCCGCTTCTAAGTCAGCGCGATCGTACCCTACCATTTGCAAAAAGGCAGCATTTGCGTCTGTAATACTGCCGTCTAGCTTGCTAAAAATCACGCCAATCACATTGGATTCGATCAGATATCTAAATCGAGCTTCACTGCGCTGTAAGGCTCTAAATGCTTGCTCATGTTCTACCTCCAGGTGTTGGCGTTGTTGAATCTCCTTCTCTAGTCGCTCATTTTGTGCTGTTAAGCGCTTGGTGAGGTTTTGCAGCCGCACATGAGTATTGACTCGGGCCAAAACTTCTTCATGATGTAGCGGTTTCGTGATGTAATCAACTGCGCCCAGATTTAAGCCTTTAACTTTATCTACGTTGTCGCTAACCGCCGTGAGAAAAATAACTGGGATCTCTTGGGTAGCGGGGTTTGCCTTTAACCGACGGCAGGTTTCAAATCCATCGATTCCAGGCATGAGAACGTCGAGCAAAATCAGATCAGGAGGTGCATATTCAGCCAGGGCGATCGCTCTTTCTCCGTCTTCTGCAATCACCACTTTGAAACCTGCCGCCTCTAGTAAGTCGAGCAGCACATCTAAATTTGTGGGCATATCGTCCACAATTAAAATCACATCTTCTTCAGTTATGCCTGTATTCATGAATACCTCTTATTAAAATTGGTTTAAAAATTCCAAAATTTGTCGCCCCTTAAATTCTTTAGCTAACTGTTTCAAGTGGGTGGTAAACGGCCTCAACTGTGGGTCTAACTCTTCTAATTGGGTGGCTCGCCGGGCAATGGTTCGTAAATCTCCTCGCATAACTAAATCCAGAAAAATAGCCAGTTCTTCGGCGGGCAGAGTGGGGAAGTCAGCCGCAGCTAAGGAAGACATTATGAAGTTATTTTCTGGCTGATCCTGTTTCCAGGGTGCCCCAGTTTCGTTGGCATTTTCGTAAATCCATTCTAGTTTCAAGTGTTCTTGTAATTTCTGGAGTAACGCGTCTTCTCGAATAGGTTTCGGTAGAAAATCGTTGCAGCCAACCTTGAGGCTCTGTTGCTGATCGAATTCAAAAACGCTAGCCGAAACTGCAATCACGATCGTGTCTTGCAGAACTGGCATTAACCTAAGGCGTCGGGTGGCCTCAAAACCATCCAAATTTGGCATCACCAAGTCGATCAGGATAGCATCGGGCTGAAACGATTGCGCCAGGTTCAGCCCATCTTCACCGTCCACAGCCTCTAACATCTCAAATCCGAGCGGCTCCAAGAGATTGACGAGGATGGCGCGGTTTGTGGGTTTGTCGTCTACCACTAAAATTTTCCGCTTGTCGCCTTTGATCCCAGCGATCGCCCCCTTTGAGGTAGTCGCAGCCTCTATTGGTGCCTGAGTTTCTGGTAGCTCTAGATCAAACCAGAAGGTGCTGCCTACTCCCAACGTACTCTGGACCTGAAGCCTGCCGCCCATCATCTCTACCAGTTGACCGCTGATCGCCAGTCCTAATCCAGTTCCTTCTGTTTTGCGGCTATTTTCACCAACTTGTTGAAACGGCTGGAAAATCTCTTCCAGCTCATCTGAGGCAATGCCAATGCCAGAGTCTACAATTTGAAAGCGAGTTTTCTGCTCGTGATAACCTACCTTAAAAGCGATCGCCCCAGCCTCGGTGAATTTAACCGCATTGCCCAGCAGATTTAGCAAGACTTGGCGCAGGCGTTTGTCATCGGCTCGAATCACTTTAGGGAGCGGAGACAGAGTTTGATAAGTTAACGTAATTCCTTTTTGCTCTGCTTTAATTCTGCAAATTTCAGCAATGCTGTGTAAAAATTCATCAAAATGAAACTCTCTCGGATACAGTTCCATCTTGCGAGCTTCAATTTTAGATAGATCCAAAACATCGTTGATTAGGTTGAGGAGGTGCTCTCCGCATTGATGAATGATGGCAATGCGATTCTGTTGCTGTTGGGATAGTTCTCGGTCTTTTTGAAAAATCTGGGTATATCCCAAAATGCCATTCAGCGGGGTCCGCAGTTCGTGGCTCATGTTGGCCAAAAACTCACTCTTGGCTTGGTTGGCAGACTGAGCAATTTGCTCTGCTTTCTGGCGATCGCGCGCCTCTTGGCGTAGCTGGACCGTTCGTTCTTCGACTTTTGCTTCTAGCGTTTTGCTGTAATTCTCTAACTGTTCATGGGATCGCTTTAAGTTGGCATTTGCAAGGGCTAAATCTTGATAAAGACGAGCATTTTCAATGGCGATCGCGGCCTGTGAGGATAAAAGCTGTAAAACCTTAACTCGCTCTGCTGTAAAAGCACCTATGGTTAAATTGTTTTCTAGGTAAAGAATGCCAATTAGCTTACCTTGATGCACGATGGGCACACCCAAAATAGATTTTGGTTGGTGATCGAGAATGTAGCGATCGGTGGTAAAAATCCCTTCACGAGTTGCATCATTGAGAACCACACTCTCCTGAGTTTGCCGCACATAATTAATGATGGACAGCGGGAGCTGCTGGCTGGTTTCTACCGCGATCGATTGCTGAACAATGACCTCATTTTGCTTTACCTGCCCAGTCGCTTCAATAAAGAGTTGTGCATCTTTCTCTAAAATGAGTATCCCGGTTTCTGCACCCGCATTTTCTAGCAAAATTTGCATCAATGTCGTCAGTAAACTACTGAAAACAATCTCTCCCGAAAGTGCTTGTGCGGCTTTCATGACCGTGGCTAAATCCAGGTTGTGATCCGTTCCAGAATGATTGGTTGTCCTTTGAGGGTTGGTTGTGTTTGTGCCACTTTTAGCGGCAGCTTTAGTAAAAAGCTGAGGATATTTTTCTTCTAAATGCTCCACTTTAGCTTGAGCGCCCCAGACTTGATAGGCGTAGTGCGCTTTTTGAAAGTAGAGTTGGGCGATCGCGTGTCTACCCCACGCTAAATAGAACTTAGCGGCCAGTTCATAAGCCAGAGCTTCTTCATTGATGTACTCATTGTCTTTGGCCGCAGCAATAGCTTTGTCATACATTTCCATTGCTTCTGTTTTCGCGCCTAAAATGCGATGTCGTTCTGCCTCTACTAAATAGTATTTGTGTAAATGATTCATGGGGGCATGATGCGCCCAGTTTTGCAGTTTTTCCTGATTGGTTTGGACGCGTTCTAAAATATTTTGTTGCTCAATATGTGAAACTTCAGAATAGATAGTTAATCGTACTAAGGAATCATAAAAATAGAAGATCACAACCGTGAGCTGGCCTGTAGATGCCCCAAAAGAACTTTCTATATGAGGGATATGTTCTAGGGCTTCTCGGTAATTTTCAAATCCATAACAAAGCACAAGTTTGTGCAAGTATAAGTAGTGAATTGCCAGTTGATTGTTGGTTTGCTGATGCAATGGCAGCATCTTGACTTCGTCGTAAGCTTCCCCCTCTAACTGGCATAAATTTTGGCTGTTTCCTATCAGATTTAAGACGGCTTGCCAACAGATCTTTGTATTGTTCAGCGCCGTTTCCTGGCTGATGCTATGGAGCGCATCTGTGTAGGTGACTATTTCTCGTTCGAGCTGTATGAGTGGCTGACCCGCAAGAAACGAGTAATGACTCCACACCATAACGGCGTAGCCAGCATATTCTAAATCTCCAGTTTCCAGCCCACTAGAGAAGGTTGACAGAAATGGTTCTAATGTAGTTCGGACATGGTCTTTCCAGTGTTGAACGCCAGCATAGACCAAATGGCAAGTCTTGGCTGCGATTTCTTTGGCATTCAACTTCGACACGAGACGTAACGCTAATTGACCGAACTCATAGCCCCGCTCAATCTCTCCTACCGCTCCACAAAGCAGCAGACTATAGACAGCATAGGCAAAGGGAGATACAGCAGCATTGCCGTATTGCACAGATAAATTAACCTGTTTGCATACGGTCAGAGGCACCAAGGAGGGCATGCCAGAATAGCAAGCAGAAAAGATACTGGACAAAATCCTGATCGCAGCGAGTTGATGAGGATCGCTCATTGCAGGGAGATTGAGTAATGCCTCAGTTGGCGTTCTGTTCAAAATTGCCGCAGTTTCTCCTAGAGCCTGCCCAATATCCGCTGGATTGGGCGCGTCAGGAAACTCGATCCCCAGCTGCTTTAAGACTCGCAATCCTGTGTTCAGTGCTGCTAGTAGCTGTTGCTGCCCCATATCAGCTTGAATCTGGATTTCGTACACTTTTACGCTATCCAATAGCGTTCTGGCGCAGTTTTGCACGATTGCAGCCAATCTCTGCATTTCTTCAAAGTCACCGCTCAAAAATGCGGCCTCTGTCGCTTCGGTATGTAGAGATAATGTGAGGTCGTATTGGTGGTTCCAGCTATCTTCGGCTAACAACTTCAGCCCAAATTGCAAATACGCGATCGCCACTGCATAGGCCGTTGCTGCTTTAGCTTTTTGGCCAGCAGTTAAATTAAGTTTGGCAATCTCAATCTGTTCCGCTTCATTTTCAACTAGCTCAATGCCTAAATTAAGGTGATCGACAATTTCAAATATCTTTTCTGATAATGTTTCTGGTGATATGTTTTGCCAAAGTAAACGACCAATTTGCCAGTGAGTCGCTTGCTTAGAACTATCCTCAATCAAGGCATAGGCCGCCTGTTGCACCCGATCATGGAGAAACCTGCATTCTAGGCTGACTAGATCCGTATTCGTGAGATCTAGGAGATCCGGTGCAAGGGTTAACTCAGAGGTAGGCAATACTAAGCCTTCTGCGATCGCTGACTCTAGATCTTGATAGGTTGCAACTGGCGATCGCTTGTTGATAATTGCTAGCGTCTGCAAGTCAAACTGGTTGCCCACACAGGCGGCTAACTGCAACACTTGTTGAGTTGATTCAGGGAGTTTTCGCAGCTTCTGAATCATCAATTCAACGACGTTATCGGTAATATCAAGCGCCTCAATTTGGGTCATATCCCACTGCCAGCCAGCTTTCGCGTGGTTCGAGAGCGGATTGAAGGTTAGCAGGTTTTCCTGATATAGCGTTTTGAGAAATTGATTCACAAAGAAGGGATTGCCCGATGTTTTGCGAACCACTAATTCAGCCAAGGGTAGGACAGACGTGATATCACTATGCAGCGTATCCGCAATCAGATGGCTAATATCCGTGAGAGCTAAAGGAGCCAGAGTAATTTCATGAATAACAACGTCTTTAGAGCGTAGTGCCTCTAGAGCGATCGTCAAGGGATGGCTCAGACTCACTTCGTTATCTCGATAAGCTCCAATTAAAAACAAATAGCCTATTTCTGCATCCGTCAAGATTACATCTAGTAGCTTCAGCGTGGCGGCATCAGCCCATTGCAAATCATCGAGAAATAGAACCAAAGGATGGTCCGGCGAACAGAATACCCGGATAAAGTTTTGGAAAACTAGATTAAATCGGTTTTGGGCTTCCGTAGGCGCTAACTCTGGAGCAGGAGATTGCTTGCCAATAATCCGCTCCACATCCGGAACCACATCAATTATGACGGAAGCGTTGTAGCCCAAAGCAGCTAAAAGCTTAGTTTTCCATTGCGTCAGTTGAGTTTCACTTCCAGTCAGAAGTTGTTTCACTAGTGACTGAAAGGCCGTGATGATGGCAGAATAAGGAATATTGCGCTGGAATTGGTCAAATTTGCCAGAGATGAAATATCCTCTCGCACCCACAATGGGCTTGCGAACTTCATTGACTAATGACGATTTACCAATGCCAGAGTAGCCTGTAACCATCAAAGCTGCCGTTTTGCCAGCATTGACGTGATTGTCCTGCGGACACGCTACGCGAGCGAACGTACTCATCAATAAACTAACTTCGCGATCGCGCCCGTACAGCTTCTCCGGAATCGAAAACTGGCTAAATAAATCGAACTCTCCCACCTGAAAAGGAGAAATTGTGCCAGTTTGCAGCATCTCCAAACACAGCTCCAAGTCAGCTTTCAGTCCCAATGCACTTTGATAGCGCTCCTCTGCCGTCTTAGCCAGCAACTTCATGACAATGTTAGACAGTGTCTCTGGGATTTCTGAATTGACCAGATGAGGTGGAACGGGCGTTTTGGCAATGTGACAGTGAATGATTTCTAGCGCGTCGGTTCCTAGAAACGGCAACTGCCCAGTCAGCATCTCGTAAAAAGTAACGCCTAGAGAGTAAAAGTCGGTGCGGTAGTCGATGGATCGGTTCATTCTCCCAGTTTGTTCGGGAGACATATAAGAAAGCGTTCCTTCCAAACCATTAATGCTGCTAATCGCTGAATTTTCTCTGGATAGACGGGTAGCAATCCCAAAATCAATTAGCCTGACTTCACCCGTTGCTAAGTTCACCAGAATGTTGTAAGGCTTAATATCTTTGTGAACAATATTTTGTTGATGCAACTGCGCCAAGATTGCAGCTAAATGGATCGCAGTTTGTAAAAAGTTGTTCAACTCAAAAGGTCGAGTGGCGATCGCTTTTGCTAATGATTCTCCGTCAAAATCAGACAGAATTAGAGCTAGCCCATTGCCGTAGTTTTCTAATGCTAAAGGCTTAACAATTTCTTCGATTTCTAAGTCTTGCAGAATTTGATATTCATGCTTCAACTGATTCAGCTGATTCACCGTTGGATATTCAGCTTTCAGCGTTTTGATAATGACTGTTGATCCCAGATCACTGTGAGATACCCTTCTAGCTCGATAAACGCAGGTTGTAGCCCCGTCATAAAGAACTTCGAGCAAGTTGTAGCCAGCGATCGTAGAACTCATTTTCTTTTTTGTGGTAATACGGGTAGGTGCTCAGTGCTCGACTGTTATCCAGGCTAGTTCTTGAAAGAGTTATTGGATGAGTGATTGAACACGACAAAGTTGGCAGCATTACGATCACGTCTATCTCTAGAATAGATGACAGGATTTAAAGACTATTGTCGAAGCGGCCCTGCGGTGCTGTTGTGAGTATTAAATCTCTACGAAAGGATTACCAAAGTTCTAGCAGAAAAAAGGTATCAGGGTGGTTTAGCAACTCTGGTCAAGCAAGCATTTGGGGAGCATTAAATGGAACTAGAAATTAGCCAACATGCTGAGGAGACGAAAGGCTTTCAAGTGGAACCCAAACGATGGATGTTTGAGCGCCCTTGGACATGGTTAGAGAACGCTCGTATTCTGACTTGTGACTACGAACGCTTACCAGAGAATCACGAAAGCATGATTTATGTGTTTATGATCCGGCTGATGCTACGACGATTAACTAAGAATTGGCGGAGATGGGAATCAATCATTGCTTGACGCTCTTTTACAAACACTTTCTGACAAATAATTCTTTAATGGTCACCATCTGTTTGCTCTAAATTGGCATTGGCTTGCTTGAAAGGAAGGGCTTCGTTGATGCCATCCATTTCCTGCTGCTCTAGCTCATTCACTTCCCGGATGTACGATCGCAGGATTTGGCTGAGGCGCTTGTCGTAGAAGCGGTGCAGGCTATGGTTGGGCGTGGCAGGGAAGCCTCGGCGTTTTTTGTGACGACCACCCGCGCCAGGGTCGAAAGTTTGAATGCCATTGGCGATCGCCCATTCAATTGGGCTGTAGTAGCAGGCATCGAAATGGAGACAGTCGATGTCTTGCTGACTGCCCCAGTAACGTCCATAGAGCCGATCGCCTTTAGTGAGACAGAATGACATGCCCATCGGTTGGTGGGGGTCTTGTTCACTGTAGGCAGCGACGAAAACAACTCGGTGACGGTAGTGAGGATGGAGTTGCTCGAAGAACCGTCGGGTTAGATATTTGCTACCCCACCAGCCGAATTTGTCGCAGGTATCGGCATAGTAGGTATACATCAGTGGGAATAGGGAGTTGGGGATGTCATCTCCAGTAAACGTTTTCAGCGTCAGACCTGCTTTCTCAACAGCTTTGCGTTCTCGCTTGATGTTGCGGCGCTGGTTGGCATTAAAGACATTGAGGTAGTCATCAAAGCTTTGGAAGCCGAGGTTGCTCCAGATGAAGCTATGGTGTAGCCAAGGGGTGAAGCCGTGACGTTCTAAAACAGGTCGCCATTCCGGATCGACATAGAGAAAGTGACAACCGGAGATGCGGTTGCGATCGCAGAAGTGATCGATTTCGTCTAGCATCATTTCTACGATTTCGTCTTCATCCTCGCCAGGGGCAATCAGAAAGCGATAGCCTTCAGCAGGAGTGAAGGGCGACATCCCTAGAAGTTTGGGGTAATAACTGATGCCTAAGCGCTGGGCTAAATCGGCCCACTGCTGGTCGAAGACAAACTCGCCATAGCTGTGGCCCTTGATATAGAGCGGGGCAGCAGCGATCAGATGGCGATCGCGCCAAACGGTGAGGTGATTGGGCAACCATCCCGCTTTGGCGGTAGCGCTGCCCGAAGTTTCCATGTTGTTGAGCCAGTCCCATTCAAAAAATGGAGTGTTCAAGGGCATGGCTAATGCGTCCCATTCAGCCTGGGGCACTTCAGAAACTTTGTTGATCCAAGCGAGGGAATACCGGGGCTGGAGTTGTTCGACCATGATTGCTGGAGTTAGGGCCATCCGCTCTCTAGCGTAATTCAATCTTTTCAGCGTTGCAGGCGATAGTGGAGAAAAACTTCGGGGCCGTTAGCTTCCGCCGAGAGCAATTCTAAGCGGGGCGCTGATTCTGCCGAAAAACCTAAACCTTGCACTGGGCTAGGCGCGATCGCTCCACCTAGAATCAAGGGGCAAACTGTCAGCCACAGTTCATCAATCAAATCCAGAGCCATCAAGGAACCAACTACTTCGCCACCTCCCAGCACCGTTAAACGCCGAATTCCCAATGTGGCTAGTTGCTGAAAAGCCTGCTCCCAATCCAAGGTTTGCTCAGGTGCCTCAGGTGCCTCAGCCACCAGGATGCGCTCGAATTCAGCTCTCTCCTGCCAAGCCTTTGCCCCAAGGGTAATCGTGAGCAACCAGCGGGGTACAGGTTGAGCAAAGAAACGCAGGTTGGGGTCAAATTCACCAGAGCGAGAACAAACTATTTGTACAGGTTGGGCGGGTTTGCCTTGCTGCGATCGCATCTCCAACAGTTCCGGGTGAGAGACCCGCAGCGTCGTGCCATAAGCACGCAACGTACCCGCCCCAAACAGTACTGCATCTGCTTGAGCCACTTGTTTTTCCAAATGAGCTTTGTCCGCCGCAGAACCAAACCGAGCGGGCGATCGCCTTACATCGGCAATTTTGCCATCTGCACTCATTGCCAACACAACTGTCGTATGGGGTCGAGCCAAAGCCGAGTCAACCATAGAGTTTGTTTAGACTAGGTAAGGTTGAAGAGAATAGTACTTATGGTGTCAGTTCGAGAAGCAGATTATTGGCAGCAACGGTATTGCGAAGGTACAGACCGTTGGGATATTGGACAAGCTGCACCACCATTTGCCAAGTTGCTAAACTCATCTCCTGCTCCTAAACCAGGCCGAACTGCTGTACTTGGTTGTGGACGAGGGTATGATGCGCTGTTATTTGCGGCTCATGGTTTTGAAGTGATGGGGTTTGACTTCGCGCCAACCGCGATCGCTGCCGCTACCGTCCTAGCTCAAACTAGTCAGAACCCAGCCCAGTTCCTCCAGCGCAACATTTTTGATTTAGCCGCCGAATTTCCTGGTAGTTTTGACTACGTGATTGAGCATACCTGCTTTTGCGCGATCGCCCCAGAACAGCGAGCTGACTATGTGCAACTCGTCCACACCTTGCTTAAACCTCAAGGACAACTTCTAGCACTGTTCTTCACCCACAACCGTCCAGGTGGCCCTCCCTTTGGCATTGCACCCGTCCAGATTCAGCAGTATTTTCAACCTAGTTTCCAGATTCTAGAGCTAGCACCTGTCGCCAACTCCATCCCAGAGCGCCAAGGAGAAGAACACTTAGGCCGCTTCCAGCGCCAGGATTGAAAGATAGTCCCAGTATTTACAACTCAATTCGCAGGAGAGCTGCTCTCTTCGTAGAATGTAGTCAAGGTCACAATCAACGTGCAGAGAAATTGTCCAGAGATCGCATTCCCATGAATCCAATTGTTGAAGCAGTTACCGTCCTCGATAACAAATTATCCAACCGCTATATCGACCTCGATCCAGGCGGCTACTTCATCATCTACATCGATCGCGAAACCAACCAAATTTGCGCCAAGCACTACACCAACACCATCAACGATCGCGGGTTAGCCGTTGATCCAGAAACAGGCGAAGTCATCCCAGTTCGGGGAAAAGTAGAACGCACTCACACCAAAATCTACAGTGCTAGAAGTGCCAAAGAACTCTGCATCCAACTCTTTGAGTCTAAAGAACCCAGCCTCGTCACCAAGCTCGATCACGCCGCCTACCTAGGCCGAGAATTCGTCCGAGCTGAAACCGCCATGCTCTCCGGAGAGGAATATGTGCAGGACTAGAGAAGGATGAAGGATGAAGGGAGTGAAAAGTGAGGAATTAGAAGCCAGGAGCCAAGAACCAGAGATTAAGAAGTAGCAACCCAAGAACTCGAAACGCTAACAGCTAGGCTCGTTTGGAGGGGGTCTGGGGGACGCAACCGTCCCTCAGCGGGGATTTGGGGGCGAGTGCCCCCAAGGCTCGGTTCTATGCCCGAGACTGTAAAAACAAGTAGAAATAGTAAGTCGCCATTGGAATCACGGTGGCAGCAACCAACAACCCAACCACCCAAACCAAAGAATTGCCTCGCTCCTGCTCGGTTTTCTCCGCCGTGGCGAATGTTCCTTCCACCCGTACATTGTCCACAACTTGAGGTGGACCCGGATCAGACCGACCCGAAAGCACTGCTACCAAGCGATCGCTCACATCTAAAAACGCCTGGTTATAGTTGTCACCCTGCACCAACGGTACCAGCAACGTTTCCTGAGCTACACTAGTCGCGATCGCATCCGACATCACCGCTTTTACCTGGTCACCCGTGCGGATTGCCGCCTGATTCGTCACTTTATCTAGCACCAAAAGCGTTTGCTTGGCTTGGGCTTCAGGAGTCGGAAACCACTTCTCAAACAGCTTATTCGTAAACCCTTCTGGACTCTCATCGTAGTCAAGGCGACGGATCACGACCAAATGAACTTCGTTCCCAGTTTGCTGAGATAAATCTTCTAATTCCTTAGTAATTTTGCCTTCGTTGAGGCGACTGATGACATCAGCTTGGTCCAAAAGCAGCGTTTGTGGCGGCGAGCTAGGCATCTCATAAATTCCAGTGGCCCTAGCAGGTGAGGCCACCAACTGCACAGCCAACATAACTAACGCTAGGCATAGAACCAGGCGTTGAAGCAAACCACTCCAACAGCGAATGTTAATGAGGAAGTGTCTCATACGCACGTATCTCTAAACCAATGTTTTCACGATACACCGCTTAGACGAATTATGAACAATTGTTACAGAGATTAAAGAATGCAGACGGAATCCGTGAGCGAGTGAATCAGAAAATTAGCGATTTGGAGGAGCAAGAGCGATCGCAACTTTTTAATCAAAATTTCTGAAAGTTCTTGATTAAAAAATCTATTAAGAACTGCTACTACATTTATTCTGTGAGCTTTTCATGCTTGGCTACTATAACCTTGAATGAGCTAGATTTACGCCAAATTCTATGTCTAAAGAGCTAGATTATGGCTCTCCGTCATTAGAAGGAAAAATTTTCTCTTTTAATTCTTAATTATCAATCCTTAGTCGGAGGAAGCGGTACATCTGTTTTTTTAGGCTAGAGACAACAAGTGAATCACTTGTAATGATTTTGGGTTTCAACAAAGTTTAATAGTCGCTGACGCAAGGAGTCTTTCTATGGCAAATAAAAAGAAGGAAGAGAAAGGGAAACAGGGTTTTGCCTCCATGGACGAAAGCAAGCAACGTGAGATTGCTAGCATGGGTGGCAAGGCTGCACACGAGAAAGGCACTGCTCATGAGTTTAGCCCTGAAGAAGCTAGAGAAGCTGGGCGCAAAGGTGGCGAAACAGTCAGCCAAGACCGCGATCACATGGCAGAAATTGGGCGTGAAGGCGGTCGGAACAGCCATAAAAACCGTTAGGCTTGAAGCATGCATCTATTGAAGTTCTAACTATAAAAGCCCTAGAAATTACTGGGGCTTTTATAGTTAGAGAATTCTAATTTATTAGTTATGGTTCATCACAGTCTAATTTTGCTGGCGATCGCTTTCCATCTCTGCTCCCCGCCTGCAAATATTTCTATAATGAATGGCTGCTATTTTTAGTAGAAAAAACTGTTCATTGGGCTTAAATTTGGTATGGAAATTGGGTGCTTTTTTGTTTGGTTAGGCGCGATCACTCCAACGCTCCCGACTCACCCAGTTGGGTCATTTACTTGGAGGATTTCTGTCATCGACTTAAAGGAGTATCTTTAAGATATGAAATTGAGCTGAGGGGCTACTGCAATGGCAGAAAAACTCTTGCTAGCAGCGGTCATTACTGGTTTGCTGAGTCTAGGACTAGGAGCAGGGGATCTGGAAACTACACCTCCAGCATCCTTTTTCTTAAGCTTTCGAGTTACCTCAGGTTTAAGCTTACCTCTCTATCCTTAGCGAGCTGAGTCGCTGGAATGAAGAGCCAAGCGAGGTTAACTGAGGGCGATTGCTACAGATCTGGTGTTGGCCTGAAATGGTTTTGGTTTGAGGTGTTTAGTAGCTGGGATCATCTTAAGACGGAGGTAAGTTAACTCTTCAATCACTAATATGAAGGGCCATAACACCTCCACCTAAAAAATAGTTTTATGTCTCCTACTCAAGCTCACCCCCCAGCCAAACGCATTTTAATTGTTGATGACATGCCCGATAATTTGTCTCTTTTAGAAGCAATCTTGATTGAAGAAGGATTTGAGGTTGATAGTGCCAGAAATGGTAAATCTGCTCTAGCTCTTTTAGAAGCGTCACCTCCTGCCTTAGCCCTGATCGATGCCATGATGCCTGGCATGGATGGTTATGAACTAACCCGGCGCATCCGGCAAAATAAAAGCTTACCGTTCATCCCAGTGATTTTGATTACTGCGTCTGAGAGTGCCAGTGCTCCAGCAGGATTAGACTTGGGAGCCAATGACTTCATCCGCAAGCCGATTGACTATGACGAGTTAATGGCTAGGATTAATGCGTTTTTACGTTTAAAAGACACAATGAGCCCCTCGCAGTAGCCACTTTTCGAGGGTTACTACTTTTCGAGGGTTAGTAGAGAGTTGCTTTTTTGCGCTCCATGGAAAAAGCAATTCTTAAATATAGACCTTATGCTCCCTAAGCTTGAATTTTTAGAGGCCAAGTCACCGTAAAGGTAGAGCCTACTCCCAGCTGAGATTTTAGCTCAATTTTTCCTTGCATGAGATTGACAAGTTGGGAGACGATCGCTAAGCCCAATCCAGTACTATCTGGCACATGCACCTCGTTGTTCTCAGCGCGATAAAAGGGATCAAAAACCAATGACTGCTCTTCTGGGGCAATCCCGATTCCTGTGTCTTTAACTGCCAACAACCATTGGCGATCGCCTAAAGTCTCACAGGAGAGCCAAATCGTGCCTGATTTGGTGTAGCGAATTGCATTACTCAGGAGATTGGTAACAATTTGCTGCAAGCGTAGAGAATCTGTATACACCGTTGCAGGGGCGCGATCGCAATTAACCACAAGCTCTAGAGCTTTGGTATCTGCCAAAGGCTTGAGCATCTCCACCACATCCTTAATCACAGAACGTACTTCAGTGGGTTCTGGATGCAGGTCCATTTTGCCTGCTTCATAGCGGGAAATCTCGAGGGCATCATTGATCAGTCGTAGTAGCTGTCTACCATTACGAACGACAGTCTCAATATGCTCTACATGGGATGTGGTGTCTCGTGTCTCTGGCACCTTGCGAGACGCTCGCAACATCAACTCTGAGTAGCCAATAATGGAATTGAGGGGGTTTTTTAGCTCATGAGCTAGTTGGGATAGATTGTCTTGATTCGCTTTCACTAAGCGAGTAAGTTCCTGGTTTGTGAGTTCTGCTTGGCTTTGGAGTTGGTGCAACTCACACAAGCGCTCTTCCACATAACTGTTAAAGCACTGGGTAATCGCTTCGTCAATCATGGTGTCAATTAAGCTATATGCCCGTATTACGTCCGACACCGTTCCTTTGAGAAAATCGGTTTCCAGAGTAGCAAAGATGACCCGACGTAGAAGGTGATACTCACGAGCAATTTCATTGGGTGCAAAACCTTGAGCCGCCCGTAAGACCCCATGCTCTAAACTTCTCTCAACAATGGATTGAATATCATTATCTTGAGTCTGGGAGAGAATGCTAACCATGGCTACAAGCACATCCGGAAGATGATCCCGAATTGCCGATCGCGGTAGATCGTCAACCGCCGGAATCTGTAAATCCTGGCGAACTGTCTCAATCCAGGTTTGTACAATGATGTCTCGTTTTGCAGCTAGCGCTTGACTAAAATCCATCGTGCCTCAGGTTCAAAGGATGGAGCAGGCTCTAGCATCATTCTAATTGAGCAGCTACTTGATTAATCACGCGATCGCCCCCCTAAAATAAGGCCAATTCCCTTTGTGCCCGTTTTAATCCAGCCCCCACCCAGTATGACTCTAATTCTCACCAATGATGATGGTATTGATGCCCCTGGAATTCGAGCTTTGCAAAAGGCCGTGAATGGAACAGGTGTGCTGGTCGCTCCCAAACTAGAATGGTCTGGTTGTGGGCATCGGGTCACGACTACCATTCCCATTCATATTGAGCAGCGATCGCCCGCCGAGTATGCGATCGGAGGCACTCCTGCCGATTGTGTCCGTATCGCGATCAGCCATCTCTTTCCCAAAGTCCAATTTGTCCTGTCTGGGATCAACGCTGGAGGCAACTTGGGCGCAGATGTATATATTTCTGGAACCGTAGCAGCCGTGCGCGAAGCTGCATTACATGGAATTCCAGGTGTAGCTATATCTCACTACCGCAAAGGGAGACGCAATGTGGATTGGGATACAGCCGCGCGCTGGACTGCTCAGGTTTTAACCCAGCTGCGCGATCGCCCCCTAGAGCTCGGCAGCTTTTGGAATGTCAATCTTCCTCATTTAGAACCCGGTGATCCTGATCCAGAGGTCGTGTTTTGTGATTCCTGCAAGCGGCCACTACCGATTGATTACGCGATCGAAGGAGACTCCCTAATTTACAAAGGAGAATATTCCAAACGCGCTCGCACTCTAGGTAGTGATGTTGATGTCTGTTTCTCTGGCAAAATTGCCGTGACGCAGCTCCATCTATGACCTATTCCTTCCTTAGGGTAGATTAACCTTGGTGATAGGGCTTTTCTAGCGACAAAATTTGCGCTCATTGACGGAGTTTTGAATGCCTCATCAAGGGTAACGTAGGAAGAATGATAGCCCAAAGTTTTGCAGAGGAGAAATTCCAATGACTAACTTAGAGCAAAGCGTCTTTGATGTAGTCCGGCGGCGTCCTGTTTGGAGTGTCGTAATGATTGCCTACCAGCTCAATTACCCCCAACAAGATGTCAAAGCTGCCCTCGATCGCCTGGTTGAAACAGGCAGGCTTCAAAACGCATAGAGCAGGCTATAAATTTAGGCTAAGGGCGATCGCTTTTCCACGGTGATCGCCCTTAGCCTAAATCCTCACTATTATTTACTAACTGTTGATTTTTGGCTCCTAGCTTCTGACTCCTAACTTTTACCTCTTTCCTCCCACGTCCTAAGATAATAAAGCTGGGTTGTGAGGAGGTCTGGGTATGCGGATTTTGATTATGGGTGGCACCCGATTTGTTGGGGTCTACCTAACTCGAATTTTGGTTGGGCAAGGGCATGAAGTAGTTTTGTTCAATCGGGGGAACAAACCTGCTCCGGTGGCGGGTGTGCAGCAGATTCAGGGCGATCGCACAGACCCTGTTCAACTCAAAGACAAACTAGCCACAGAGACGTTTGATGCCATCTTTGACAACAACGGTCGGGAGTTGAGCGACACTCAACCGTTAGCAGATCTGTTCCGAGACAAAGTACAACATTTTATCTACATGAGTTCTGCGGGAGTGTATTTGAAATCTGAGCAGATGCCGCATGTGGAAGGAGATGTGGTAGACCCCAAAAGTCGGCATCGTGGAAAGCACGAAACAGAAGCTTATCTGGCGGAGCAGGGATTGCCCTTTACTGCAATTCGCCCCACCTATATCTACGGCCCGCAAAACTACAACGACTTAGAAGCTTGGTTTTTTGATCGTATTGTTCGCGATCGCCCGATTCCAATTCCGGGTCATGGTCTGCACTTGACGCAATTGGGGCATGTGCAAGACTTAGCTCAAGCAATGGCAAATGTGTTGGGTAATCCGACAGCGATCGGGCAAGTTTACAATATCTCTGGGGATCGCTATGTCACATTTGATGGCTTAGCTCGCGCTTGTGCGGCGGCTGCGGGGAAATCTGCGGATGCAGTTGAGATTGTGCACTACGACCCCAAACAATTTGATTTCGGTAAGCGCAAAGCCTTTCCCCTGCGGACCCAACACTTCTTTGCCTCGGTGCAAAAGGCGATCGCTGAACTCAGCTGGCACCCTAAATTCGATCTTGTTTCTGGGCTGCAAGACTCGTTTCACCAAGATTATCTCGTTTCCGGTCGGGACACAGCGGCAGTAGGCTTTTCAGTGGATGACGAGATCTTGGGCGCATGAAACGTTTACACTACTTGGCTTTGATCGGAGCGATCGCGTTGGGCACAGCGTTACGCTTCTGGAACTTGGATGCCAAACCTCTGTGGCTAGATGAAGTGATTACGGCGATTTTTAGCTTTGGTCGCAGCTACTATGATGTGCCGCTAAATGTGCTGTTTCCACATACGGTGCTGGATCAGGTCTTCACGCTCAAATCGGGTGTTAGTTGTCCGCAAATCGCCCAAACTGTTAGCACTGAGTCTGTGCATCCGCCGCTGTTCTTCTGCTTGCTGCATAGTTGGTTGCGGTGGATCAACCCATTGGCCCAGTCTTGGGTGTGGAAGTTGCGATCGCTCCCGGCGTTGTTTGGGGTTGCAGCGATCGTAGCTATTTATGGACTAAATCGCGTTGCCTATGCTCCCAAGGCAGGCTTGACGGCAGCAGCTTTGATGGCGGTGTCTCCTTTTGCGGTGTATCTTTCGCAGGAAGCCCGTCACTATACCTTGCCAATGTTGCTGATTACGCTGGCATTATTGAGTTTAGTCCAGATGCAGCAAGACTTGTGGCAATCTCGACGGCTCAGACCGCTGCCTTGGCTCGGTTGGATGTTGGTCAATGGCATTGGCTTCTATATCCACTATTTTTTCTTGTTGGCGTTTGTGGGGCAAGTGGTTACCTTAGTGGGGATGGCAGTTTGGCAACGCTCCAGAATCTCCCGCTACCACTGGGGGGCGATCGCCCTAGCTATCTCTGGCGTAGTTTTGAGCTATCTCCCTTGGTTGCCTACATTGCTAGGTCACACAAGTCGCCCAGAAACCGATTGGCTATCTCCCTTTCAATCCAGTTGGCTCGACAAGCTAGCACCGCTCTATCAATTGCCTGCGGCTTGGCTGATCATGGTGATCTCCTTCCCTGTGGAGAATCAGCCACTCTGGAGCGCTATTCCAGCGGCTTTGTTGATGTTGGTGTTTGCAATTTGGCTTATGCGCCACGTCATCCAGGGTTTGAAGCAGCTTTGGGTACAGCCAGAGACTCATTTAGCAACTATCACTTTGACCAGCTTTATTCTGTGTGTGCTGGTGGAATTTTTGGGGATTGTCTATGTGTTAGGCAAAGACATTACGGTAGTGCCGCGCTACAACTTTGTCTACTATCCAGCGGTCTGTGCTTTATTAGGAGCAAGCCTAACCCAGCTATCTCAAAACAGCTCTCTGCCTCCTAGAATGGCCTGGTCTCACTACTGGAGTGCTTACCGAGTCCAGATCAGCGTCTTAGTGGTTGGTCTCCTTAGCTGTATCTTTTTAGGACTGGGTTTCATCTTTCAGAAACCTTACCAGCCGCAACAGGTAGCTCAGAATTTAATGTTGGAACCCACTAAACCTCTGATGGTGGTGACAGGTTATGACACACTCTTGGAAGTTGCTCTAGGGTTGAGCTTCGACTTGGAAGTGCATCGGCGATCGCTCACTTCTCCAGAACTAAATCAAAACGTCTCCTTTGGTTTCTTGAGTCGCCAACCCACCTACAGCCAACTTTGGCAGAATTTAGCCAACGTGCAACCGCCTGTCTCCACTCCACCTAATTTGTGGATTGTTGGCAGTGGTTTGAGGCAAAGAGAATTTCCAGAGCAGCTCAGCTTACCGAGCCAAGCTAAGTCGGGAGGGGAGACGGTGGCTTGCGAGCGCGATGAGGAAAACTATCATCGTATTGGCGTGCCTTATCAACTCTATCGTTGCGCTGCTAGATAACGTGTTGCTTAGCCTATGAATCTAGTCATCAGGATTTTGTTTTGGCTGCTGGCTCTAGTTGGCAGTCTACTGATTCTTTCCCTCATTCTCTTAGGGATGGCACCGGGAGTCAGACCGCTGGACTTCACTGGCTTTTTGCTTTATGGTCCTGGTCCTGGATTTCTATGGCTACTAGGGTTGTTGCTCCTGGCTGCAATTCTACAGATTTGTAGCATAGCCCTAAGGCTTAGACGGCAACGTCATCCAAGCCAGTTATGCAACCGGCTTTCCTGGGTTAGTCTGATCTTTCTCTTGATACTTGAGGCAGTGATGATTGCCGATTTTCAGGAATTATTCTGAATGTTAGTTTAAGAACTACCTCTATCTAAGCTGTTGCCCAACCTGAACTTATGTCTGACACCCCTAATTCCCCCGTCGCTCGCAAATCCAGTATCACCGAGCATGCCCTGACGCTGAGCGATCGCCGGATTCGCTATACCGCCTCAGCGGAGTGGCAAACGCTGTTTGACCAAGAGAAGCCTGTGGCAGAAATGTTCCACGTTGCCTATCTAGCTGAAACAGATGAAGCAACCACTCGTCCCCTAACTTTTGTGTTTAATGGTGGGCCTGGGGCTGCTTCTGCCTATCTCCACATGGGTGCGCTAGGGCCAAAACGGATCTATTTTGATGCCAATGGTGGCTTGCCGAAACCTCCGGTGCGATTGGTCGACAACCTCGAAAGTTGGCTCAGTTTTACAGATTTGGTGTTTATTGATCCGATCGGAACGGGATTTAGCCGTAGTTTGCCAGCTAACAAAGACAAGCAGGACAAATCGAGTGAGACACCTAGCAGCACGGAAGCAGAGAAACCCAAGGAAGTAGAGTTC
Organism: Trichocoleus sp. FACHB-262; assembly: GCF_014696035.1. Lineage (NCBI taxonomy): Bacteria > Bacillati > Cyanobacteriota > Cyanophyceae > Leptolyngbyales > Trichocoleusaceae > Trichocoleus > Trichocoleus sp. FACHB-262. The sequence goes on from NZ_JACJPK010000074.1 coordinate 64,572, forward strand.
TGGGAAGTGGAGCGGGATTTAAAGGCATTGGGAGAGTTTATCCAAAGATTTCTCTCGCGCCACAAACGCTGGTTATCTCCTATCTTTATTGCAGGGGAAAGTTATGGTGGCTTCCGGGTTGCTAAGTTGGCTCGCAAGCTCCAACAGGAGTTTGGTATTGGTCTTTCCGGAGCGATTTTAATCTCTCCCGCCTTAGAATTCAGCTTGCTGGGTGGAAATGATTACAACCTCACTTCCTGGGCCACATTGCTACCCTCCCTGGCCGCGGCAGCAGCTCATCATGGACACGCTCAGTGGGCTGGAGATCCCGGAGATCTATCTGCCCATATGGTCGCAGCCGAACTCTTTGCCCGTAGGACGCTGATTCCGCTGTTAGCGATGGGAGATGCGCTAACTTCTGAGGAGCGCCAATCAGCCTATCAACAGATCGCAAATTTGATTGGGTTGCCGCTGTCTTTGGTGGAGAGACAGGCTGGGCGGGTTGATATTGAAGTTTTTTCGAGAGAACTGTTGCGCGATCGCCAGCGGATTGTGGGGTTGTATGATGCCTCAATCACCGCGATCGATCCCTTCCCCGATCGCACCGTTTATCAAGGGATTGACCCGACGCTGGATGGACTCGATCGCCTGTTTACAGGAGCAATCAACAGCCACTTGCGCGATACCTTGGGTCTGGAAACAGATTTGACCTACCACCTCCTGAATATGGAAACCTTTAAGGCTTGGCAGTTTGATCTCAAAGGAGAATTAAAACAAGGATTTATTGGTGCAGTGGATGATTTGCGGATAGGAATGACACTGAATCCTTATATGCAGGTGTATATCACCCACGGATTTTTTGATCTGGTGACTCCCTACTTTGCCTCCAATCACCTAGCGGATCTCATGAAGCTCGACCCTGAGATCCGCCCCAACTTGACGCTAAAACATTTCCAAGGTGGACATATGTTTTATAGTTGGGATGACTCGCGCCAGCAGTGGTTTACAGAGATGCAAAACTTTTATCGAGAGGCGATCGCCTGAGGAAAATTTATTATCGGCGGGCTTCTGCGGTCGTGACAAATTGCTGGGCAGCCTGTTCAATGCCTGCTGGGCTAAAGACATTCATATACTTTTGGGCCATCGCAGGTGTGAAGAATTCCAGCATCAAGCGGTTTTCTACCCAAAACTCAACCACGTCAAACAAGCCATCTCGGTTGGCTGGAAGCACCCGCCAGCTTTCCCGCTCACCAATGCGTTCGATCTCTTCTAAGCTGAGGGATACAGAAAAAGCAGCATGGACAGGGGTGTACTGAGAAGACTGCTGTTCGTTGATTTGGAAGCCTGCCTGCCCTTCCCAGGCATCGGGAATTAGTTCACTGCCCAAAGGATACAGCTCAATTCCAGTCCCGAATTCATCAGCGGCGAAGACAATGTAGCTGCCAGGGTTAGGAGGGAATGGCATCATCCGACCCTGGAGAACTTCTGCTAAGACGCTAGCAACGTGCTGAGGATTTTTAACGGAAACAGAAAGATGATGTAGCATAAGTGCCTCCTAAGGATGAATATTCGCTGAATTAGGTTGAATGATTAACTGATGCATCTAGAATAGGCAAGATTGTTAGATGGCGTCACGACCCAAATAGATCATCCAACCGGGTGAGATTTAATGGTGAGCGAATTCAAAACTGAGCGATATTCGTTCCTAGTGAAGCTGACGCCCAAAGGCAAACAGATTAAAATTCAGCAGCATGAAGCGTTGCTAGCTGCCCCGCGATCGCCAACAGAGGAGCCTTTTGTGGATTTCAAACACTTTGTGAATTTCCGACTGCTGCGAAAAGAAGCAAATCTGCTCTATAAGTCGCTCTCGCCAGTGCTAAGCGTAGATGCTAGATTTGCGGATGCCATCTTGATAGATTTAGCCAAAATTGTGCAGCTCTGTGGCCGTAGCACTGGCAAGTTAAGCTCTGCTGAATTAATGGCCTATCTAGTGGTTTATGCTCTGGTTAAGCAAGATGCTGAGAAACTCAATGCTGCTGTTAATCTTTGGGAAGCTTCCTCGGAAGTGCAGTTGCAGTATCAAAAAATCACGTTGCAGCTTCTTTTAGATTTCACCAAAGACCAAAAACCTGAGCAGTTGATATTACCCTCAATTTTGAATCAACTAGATGAGGAAAAAGGCACCAATTATCTAGGAGATGTGATCAATGCCATCTACAAATTTGCCCAAGCCATCATCAAAGCAGATGACACGGTGGATTTACAAGATTTGGAATCTTTGTCTCTGATTTGGCAACTGCTGCATTCCTATCAGAAACTAGAGAGTTATCAAGCAGGATTACAAGCTGTCTCTGAGATTGCTCATGCAACACCAAATCCCACATCAAATCCTGGTACAAACTCTGGAGTAGCGCCACAAGCTGCTGCAACTCCCGCCCCAGAGCAGCCAGAAGAGATTTTAGAGCAAGCGCTAGCGGAACTCAATGATTTGACTGGAATGGAAAATATTAAAGAAGAAGTGAAAACCCTGACCAACTTTCTCAAAATCCAGAAAGTCCGAGCTGAGCGGGGTTTAGCCCAAACTTCAGTGTCACTCCATGCCGTGTTTTGTGGGCCACCAGGAACGGGCAAAACTACCGTGGCGCGATTGATGGGGCGGATTTATCACGGTCTAGGATTTCTGAAAAAAGGACACTTGATAGAAACCGATCGCACAGGTTTAGTCGCAGGTTATGTCGGCCAAACGGCTCAGAAAGTAGATGAATTAATTAACTCGGCATTAGATGGCGTTCTATTTATTGATGAGGCTTATGCCCTAGTTCCTAAAGAAGCAGGACGTGATTTTGGTCAAGAAGCGATCGATATTTTACTGAAACGCATGGAAGACTACCGCGATCGCCTAGTGATTATTGTGGCAGGCTACACCGACGAAATGACCACTTTTATTGAATCTAATCCTGGCTTGAAATCTCGTTTCAATCGCTATTTTTACTTCAACCACTATAAACCGGAGGAACTGCTTGCCATCTTTGAAAAGATGTGTAGCAAAAGTCATTTTCACTTGACTCCTTCCACGCGAGATAAACTACAAACGATGTTTGCAGAGCTTTATGCGAACCGAAACTCAACGTTTGGCAATGCTAGAGTCGCGCGTAATCTGTTTGAGAAAAGCATCGAGCAACAAGCGAATCGATTAGCTGTCTTGACATCTCTAAATGATGAGGTTCTCACGACATTACTTCCCGAGGATATCCCTATTGAGACGGTCAAAGTCCATGCTGGTAAAGTTGACTGGCAAAACCTCACTGTGCCCTCTCGCTGAGTGGGCCTTTGGATTGCATATTCTTTGCTACAACAATCCTTTTCAATGCTTGAACAGGTGTCGGGGTTTATCCTGTCTAGAAAGGCAACCCCGCCCCCCCTGGTTCAAAATAGGTGGCAAAATCAAAGCTTGCCTTAGTATGCTCAATCAGTTAAACTTCTTGACCAACTGCCATTAAGCCCACACTGAGGTAGCTAAAGCAGATCGTGATAAAGCCATCAAGTTACAAAGCTTATAAACAGCTCTAGCCCCAACATTGCCATCCCATTCGTCATCACCCACTTCACACACATCAAAACCAATAATTTTTCGACTGCTATTGACCACTTCACGGAACAAGCAAAACGCCTGTTCCAATTCCAGGCCACCGGGCACTGGAGTTCCGGTATGAGGACAAAGTTTGGGGTCTAAGCCATCAGCATCAAAGCTAATGTAAACATGTTGGGGAAGCTCGGCCACCATTTGCTTGCAGAGTTCTAGCCAAGGCACGCCTGCATAAAGCTTTTGCTTCAGTAGAGGGTCGTAGTAGGTGGAGACTCGCCCGCCTGACTGCTGAATTAAACTGACTTCATCATGGCAGAAGTCACGAATCCCTACTTGAACCAGCTTTGAGACTTGAGGCACTTTTAAGGCATTAAACATAATGGAGGCATGAGAGTACTGAAACCCTTCATAGGCTTGGCGCAAATCAGCATGAGCATCAATGTGGAGGATGCCAAACTCTGAATAACGCTCAGCCAAAGCTTGAATGCAGCCCAAGGGAACGCTGTGATCGCCGCCAATCACTGCGACCTGCTTTCCTTGCGCCATTGCTGCTTTAGCTTGCTCAAAGAGCCATTGGTTTACCGCTTCACATTCCTGATTCACGGTTTGCAGTAGGTCTGCCAAGTCTGGATCAGCTTCAATCTGCCTTCCTTGTTCCATGTGGGCAATGATGCGAGTGGCATCCTGCCGTAGACTCTCATTTTTCTGCTGAATATGTTCTGGAATTGGAGCCATAAAGATGCCCTGCTGCCAACCCTCTGGATGATCAAAATCGTAGATATCTAGTTGGCGAGAAGCTTCTAGGACGCGCTGAGGGCCTGCGGCTGTACCCGCACCATACGAGACCGTCACTTCCCAGGGCACACCAAATACGATGGTTTGGGCAGATTCGTAGTTGAAAGGGAGACCCAACAAGTTACCGTTGTCGAGGCCAATATCATTGGGATTAAAGTTCTGTAAGATGTCTTCTCTGGTAGGCATGGGAAAGTTCCTGGAGCAACGTGGGTTAGTAACTTGAGTGATAGGACAGAGACGAGAATCGCTTCACCAAACTGAATGCTCTCCCAGTCTATATTTCCTTTAAGTTGAGAAACAGGGTGGATTAGCGTAGAAGGGATGGGAATCCCGTACCTGCTGAGCAAAACGCATGAAAGCGATCGCTGGCTACCGAGGACTAAGCACACGCCAGACGATGAAGAGAGTAAAAGCTAAGTAACCTAGTACTGTCGCCCAATCTTGCCAGTGATTGGCAGATAGCAAAAATTGGTCGTTCATTGATTGTGCTCCTACACGCCTCATGTCGCTGATTCCATTCTCATCGTTGCATGAGATTACAGATTACTTCTCCTACCCTTTCCGGCTTAAATGGCACTACTTTTCCATCTTGACGAACTCGCAGGCGATCGCGGCAGTTATATACTTCAGTGGGTCTAGCCACTCCATCAACACTCACAGCAGCTCTGTATTCCCAGTAATTCTTGGCACTGCGTTGGATGCTAAGAATACAGATGGTGCGATCGCTAAGCAAACGACAAAACGATTTTGCCTCTACTGGTGAAACAGGGAAGAGTAACAACACGAGTAGCAACAGAAAAGTAATGAAAGAGGACTTCATGTTTGCCGCCCCCACAGAGCCAGTCCCCCACCTCGACCTCTGGCTGCAATGATATCTTCTTGCACTAAGAAGTAGTTGAAAAAAGCTTGCTTCTCCACCCCCACACTCGCCGCATAGAACTTAGCTTCACTGGTTTCCCCACCGCGAACTGTACCTTGATATAGGGAGAATTTAGACAGTTGCAAAGTGATTCTTGTGAAGTCAAACGCCAAGATGTTGTTTTTGCTCAACAGCTTAGTTGGGCCTGACAGTGCCATTTGAAGCTGACCCAGTTGAACTCGGTTGGTGACGTTACCTGTCTCAAAAGATGCACTGTAGGACGCGTTATCTGTCGCAGTTGAAGGAGATGCAGCTAAAGGGGATGCGGCATAAGCTAGAGAGATCGTGATCAAAGATGGCACATAGCGGCCTGCTCCTAGCACGACTCCAGCCCGTTGCCGAGTTTTGCGAGTACCTGTGATGAAGCAAAGCCGCCAGTCACCCGTAATATCGTTCAAGGAATAACGGATTTTTTGGTGCCTGTTCGCTTTTTCTACATCTAACAGTGCCTGAACCACCTGTTCAGGAGTGGGACGCTGATGAGAGCGCTCAAGCACTGCCAAGGCAGCTTGCTGAAGAATGGTCGAGTTGCTGTTCAAGCGGCTTTTGGTTTCACATACACCAATGACTATCTTACGACAAACCTGCTGCTGGCAGAGAACCCTGAAGTTGATGGTTCTAGGCTGAGACTGCGATCGCCTCTGTCCGCTGTTCAGTCTATGAACCTACACATGCAAGTGAGAGAAAACTTATCAAGACAGCCATAGTAGAAATCAATCCACTCCTTTATGTGACTTTTCTATGACCGTCGAGTCATTAGTACCTAAATTAACTTTTACAGAACTGACGGTAGAGAGTCCGTTGAGCGATCGCGACCGTCCTAAAATTCCTCTCGATCTGCTGCGATCGCTGCATCTTCTAGAAGCAGCACACCATAGCCGTTTAGGAGTCTTTATGGGCCTCTATAGCTTTGCTGCGGCTGCAGCTTGGGTTTTGGCGACTTATTGGGGCGGCTTTTGGTGCCTCTGGGCCTGTGTGCCACTCTACATTCTGGCCGCTGCTGCTCTGCATGGCATCAGTTTGTTTACCCATGAAGGGGTGCATAGTGTACTGTCTCCTCATCCCCATTGGAATCGGGGGCTAAGTATGGTTTGTGCGATGCCAGTTTTGCAGAACTATGCAGCCTACAAGGTATTGCACCTCAAACATCACAAGCACTTGGGTGCTCAAGGCGATCCTGACCACTACAAGAACTACACCCATTGGAGTTGGTTAGTCTTCTTGATGCACTGGGGACGTTTATTAGTGGGTTATCCCGTTTATATTGTCGCAATTCCTCTGTTGGGGTTTTGGCAGGGAAATCGTCGCGATCGCCTGTGGATTGGGTTAGAAGTTCTATTGCTCGGACTGCTGATTGCAGGTGTGGCACTTTCTCCTATCCCGCGATCGCTCCTGGTACATGGCTGGCTCATACCCATGTTGTTGATCAATGGGATGGTTAATATTCGAGGCATGAGCCAACATACTCTGCTAGAACATGAAACTGACTTAATCCGAGGCACGAGAACGCTTCTAACTAATCCTGTTACCCGCTTCTTTATGTGCAATGAAAACTATCACTTAGAACATCATTTGTATCCCGCTGTCCCTTGGTATCATCTTCCTCAACTCCACAAAGAGCTGCAAGCAGAACTAGAATCTCGCGGTGCACCTTATCTCCCTTCATATTTCGCTTTTGTTCGCGAGTTTGTGGTTGCTAGTATTCGCCGGACTTCTGTGGGTAGCGTAGCGCTGGTAACGCAAGGAGAAAAGCAGTCATGCTAGAGCTGCCGACCAAACTGCCAACGCTATTTCCCCTGGTGCTACCCTCACCCACATTGGTTTGTGAAGATCTGATCCAGTTCACCACGTTAGATGCTGCTGTTGCCCAGGTTGCAGCCGCATATGATTTTCCACATCATCCCTATTTCTGCTGGATGATAGCCCCCGCGACTAGTCGAGAGGCTTTCTGCAATAGCCAATTGCCGTTCCGATTTGCTGTAGAGTCCTTCTCTCAGGCGCTAGCAGCCGTCTTGGCTAGGATTCCCAGTTTAGAAATGCGATTGGCGATCGTAGAGAATGTAGCTGAAGAGCATGGGCATGGCGATCGCTGGCGGTCTCACAAATACACATTCCAGCAGTATCTCCAGGCATTGGGAGCTACTAGCACTGGATTGACAAAGCCCTGCCCTACCTCTGTTTTAGCTTTCAATCAGGCTATCCTGAACTACTGTCTTACCCAACCTGCGGAGGTAGGAGCAGCGATGCTAGGGATGATCGAATATCTGTATGTGGGCATTAGTGCTGCGATCGCTCGAACCCTGACCCAGCGAGCATGGGTTGCGCCAGGTAGCCAATCGCACTATGCCGTACATGAAAAGCTAGATACTGAACATGCTCATGACTTATTGCAACTAGCGAGCCCTGGTTGGCAAGACGCTCGATCTCGTCTGTCTCTAGCTCAAGCCTTGCTATTAGGGGCACATTATTTTTGGAGCCTATATGCCGATTTGCTGCCCTCCCTCTGAAATTGCTTTCTCCCAAGTCCGAGAAGATCCTTTGACTGAATGGCAACTGGTGGAGCGACTGGCGAAACAGCAGGAACGGCCATTACGGATCTTGTTGGTTGCTTCTGGAGGCTGTACAGCGCTGAGTTTGTTAGCCCATCCCGCGATCGCGCAGATTGATGCGGTCGATCTTAACCCTGCTCAACTGCATTTAGTCACGCTCAAACTGACAGCTTTATTACATCTCTCTCTACCAGAGCAGTGGCGGTTGTTAGGGGCAGCATCTGACTCTCTTGAGTTTTTTGATGCCGCAGGGAGATCTGAACTAGGGGCAGAAGCGGGCGATCGCTTCCAACTATACCAACGCTTACAGACTCACCTCCCTGAATCAACTCGTCTCTTTTGGGATGCTCGTCTGGACCAGATCGCTTTTGGAGTGAATCGAATTGGCAAGTTTGAGCAACTCTTTAGGGAGCTAGCAACTCGCTTTACTGAACTGGGAATAGACCCGCTTCATAACCCTCAAGCAGCAATGGCTCATCCCCACTGGTCAGCCGTGTTTGCAGCTGTATTCGAGCGAGACAAACTGATGCAAACTTTTGGCCCCGCAGCGGTGAGCTATTCTATGGATCGGAGTTTTAGTGAGCACTTTGCGGATGTGTTTGCTCAAGCTTTACAACGATTTGCACCCAATCAAAATTACTTTTTGACGCAGGTATGGCGCGATCGCTATGCGGTTGGCTCGGATGGCGTGCCGCCTTATCTCCAAGCTGCGGTGCAAGAATCAATTCGTCAGTTAGGTACTTCACGGTTAGCACTGCATCTAGGGCCGTTTACAGAAGTTTTATCAAGGCTGGTTCAGCAGGATGCTTACGATTTGATTCAATTCTCCAATATTTCTGATTGGATGCCCATTTCTGATCTACACCAAATGCTGGCTACAGCGGCAGCAAGTTTACGAACAGGCGGGATATTGCTGGGCAGGCGTCTGAATGGTGATCATGATTTGACGGCAACGATGGCCGAGCATGTTGCAGTTGATCGGCAGCTAAGTGCTCAGTTAGGCGCTAGCGATCGCTCCTACTTTTATCGAGAAGTGGTTGCAGGAGTGCGGCTATGAAGTTCCATCGCCTGAGCTTAGAAGAGCGATTACGGTGGCAACCTGGTATCGCTGCCATTGAGCAGATGGCTAGTTACCCTTTGGGAGATGACTTTTTTCAGTTAGACCACGGATCGGATTACTTCGCCTTTTTTGACCGCTTAGGATCTGTCAATTACTATGTGGCGCTGGATGGCGATCGCGTAGCGGCTGTGGGAGCAGGAGTTTTACGACAGGTAAAAACTTGGCGGGCAGAAGCTTTGCAGCCAGCTTGGTATCTGTGTGACTTGAAAGTTAATCCCCTTTACCAAAGACAGCAGCTTTCGATGCGAATTCTTAGCCATGCGATCGCGGATGGTTTGCCAAATTGTGTTGCGGGATACACCATCTCCATGAATACCGAAGATGGCAGTGCCAGTCGCTGGGTTCGCGTTCTAGAGCGATTTGATCAAATTGCTTTTTGTCGGGCAACGACACTTGGTATCTATAGCTGTGATGCCATGACTATGCAGAAGCTAGAGCCAATACTAAATAAGCATCGTGGACCTATTACTTATCTCTCCCTCCAAGGAGTAAAAGATCTGCGATTGCAGAGCACAGGCCAAATATTGCCTCTACTCCATGTGCAGTGGGGAGTAGGCAAAGTAGGAGCGATCGCAGTTCCCCAACCTGGATACACTCATATGTTTTGTGCTCCTACAGAAGATGCTCTAGCCACAGAACTGTCAAGGCTCGAAGTATATCCTAGTGCAACCGCTAGTGTTGTGAGTCATGGGATGCAAAGCGACTGGCAATTTATTTTAACTAGTGATATTTGATTCGATTCAAGCCTCTGGAAGGATGCTGCTAGAACATTTCACGCTTAATGTAGGACCGGAACTCAGCAATAAACTCGGTAATGCATTCGTTAATAGAACGCTTGCTCTACCGCTGGAATTTATTGCTGATACCCCTGGTTAAAAATTATTATGAGCCTGACTAATCCTTAAAAATAACTTCATAAAAATGACTTACTCACTGTTTCACCTGATTTTTATCTTGCCGCCCATTTTGTTACTCGCCTTGCAGCAACCGCAACCTCTAGCAGGCGTGGGAGGTCGTAAAGCTGGGCTCTCTCTGCTCTTGATTGCTGCTGTAGCGTTTATTTACACGACACCTTGGGACAATTATCTAATTTGGCGCGATGTGTGGCACTACGGGCGCGATCGCGTAATAGGTACTGTTGGATATGTCCCCATCGAAGAGTATTTATTTTTTGTGCTACAGCCGATTCTGACCGGGTTATGGCTATATCGGTTGTTAGCTCATACCGAGGAATCCGGCGAAGTCAAATCCTCTCTCGCAGCCAATATAGGAGGAACGATTATCTGGGCAGGTTTAGGTCTCGCGGGTGGTTGGTTACTACAACGCGATTTTGGCGTTTATCTGGGGCTGATTTTGGTGTGGGCTAGCCCGATCCTAGCCTTGCAATGGTTGGTGGGCGGAGCACAGCTTTGGGTTCGCAAACGTCTTTGGCTCACCGCCACTTTAGTCCCCACTCTGTACCTCTGGATAGCCGATCGCATTGCCATTGGCCAAGGCATTTGGAGCATATCAGAGGTGTATACCACTGGGCTGCATTTATTTGGGCTACCTATTGAGGAAGCGACATTTTTCCTTGTAACAAATTTTTTAGTAGTACAAGGGTTATTGTTGCTCTTGGTGTTCAGTAAAGCCGACAAGCCCTTCCTCCAGACTGAGAGCGAGTTTTGAGTTTCTAGACCGCTTCTACCTTGAAACTTATTTCGTTGTACGGAGAGAGATTAACAAATATTATGCTAACTTGATTCAATAGTTAAGTCATCTTAACTAGCAGTGTTTACAACGTATTGACTATGTCTTGGTTGTTCTTAGCTCCTTTGGGAATTGCAATTACTGCATTTTTCATCTACGAACGATCCTGCGATGAGATCGCTATTTTATCAGCGGTTGCAGCCATTACAGGCGTCCTTTTTGGTCTTATTCTGGCACCCTGGCAATTGCAGTTGGTGGCTTTGCTCCTGGGTCTCATGTTGAGCCAAAAATTCATTAAAGCAGAGCGCTATCAGTCCAACTCTCGCTCTGAGGCCGATCCCATGATGACCATGATGTACAACGGTTTAGATCGCCAAAGGCCTTTCAAGTAAGCGATTTCTCTGCCTGCACAAACGCAATTGTGCTTACCCAGGATACAGTTTTCTCTTGTAAGTAGCGCTGAAACAGCTTGCTGACCCAATTTATCTCTAATTCTGACAGGTAATGGCTGAGGTGATTGGCATAGGTAGGCGGATAAGCTGCAATCGCAAACCATCGCTCGATTAAAGCGGCAGAGATATACATTTCCGCAATTGTTTGAACTGTCTCGGTTTGAGCCCTACATCCTGCTTGCTCAAAGTCAAGCTTTAGGTCTGTGTGGTCCCAACTGATCTTAGGATCGCTTGTGTCTGCGTAGATGGCTTCTTCAGCAATTACTAATCGTTGATACAGATCAGGCTCAACGTGAGCTGGGTCTAGCAATCGATACAATCGTTGGCTATGGCGTGGCATTGTTTCCGCCAATGTGATTTGGCCTCCGGATTGTAAGAGAGATACGCAAATGCGAATTAGGCCAGGTCTATCTACTGCTGCCATTAAGACGTTGCGGCCCACAATATGATCGAACCGGATGTCGGGTGCCTGAGCCGTTAATAAAGCGGGTAGCTGTTGCACAGGGCCTTGCAGAATTGTCGGTCGTAGCAACTCTGGTAAAGCTTCTGCTTGAGCTTGTAAGCGTTCTACGTCTGTTGAGGTTGGCACCTGTACGTAGACACCACCTTCTGGGACTCGGCGCAGTGCTTCCCAAGTGAGTAAACCGTTGCCACCATTGAGTTCTAGGATTGTGTGATGCCGCTGGGGTTGAGCCATTTCAAACAGGCGATCGCGGACCTGTGCCAAGCGTTCTCCGGTTTGAGATAGCGTGCGTTGTAGCCAACGTTCTTGAGCTTTATTGGTGGGGCTGTAGGTGAGAATTTCTGGAGCCGTTACATCTAAGCCTTCGGCGATCGCAGCCAGTTGGGCTTCCCGACGACGCTCGACTTGGGTGCGGATGCCCGCTTCAAACCCTTGCTCTGAAGGTTGGTAAAAGACTTGGCCTTGCAGCGCCGTTGGTAGATATTGCTGCGCCACCCAATGATCGCGGTAGGCATGAGGATAAAGGTAGTTGGCTCCATGCCCAAAACTATGTTTATCTCGATTAGCATCTTTGAGATGGGAGGGCACATCTGCTTCGCGTTCTCGCTCCACGGCAGCCAAGGCATCAAAAAAGCCCATCACACTGTTAGATTTTGGGGCGGTTGCCAAATACAAAGCAGCTTGGGCTAACGGGTAACGACCTTCGGGCATGCCCACGCGATCGAATGTGGCGGCACAGGCATTGACTCTAGCGACAGCCTCCGGATCTGCGAGCCCTACATCTTCACTTGCCAAAATCAACATTCGGCGAAAGATAAATCGCGGATCTTCTCCGGCGTAGACCATGCGAGCCAGCCAATATAGCGCTGCATCTGGATCACTGCCCCGCAGACTTTTGATGAAGGCGCTGATGATATCAAAGTGGGCGTCTCCCTCTTTGTCATATAAAACCGCTCGCTGCTGAATCGACTCTTCGGCAACTGCGAGATCAATGTGAATTGTGCCCGTAGGAGTAGGAGTTGTGGTTTCAACCGCAAGTTCCAACGCATTCAGGAGACTTCGCGCATCTCCGTTCGCCACATTCACAAGATGGTCTAACGCTTCTGGATCGATTTGAATGGAGCGATCGCCATAGCCTCGTTCGGCATCTGTCAGAGCTTGGTACACAACTCCAACTAAATCAGCCGCAGTGAGGGACTTGAGCTGAAAAATCCGAGAACGGCTGACAAGAGCTTTGTTGACTTCAAAGTAAGGATTTTCTGTGGTGGCTCCAATTAAAATTACGGTGCCATTTTCCACCCACGGCAGCAGCGCATCTTGTTGCGACTTGTTGAATCGATGCACTTCATCCACAAACAAAATGGTTCGTTGATTGTGGCGATCGCGCCGTTCTTGAGCCGTTTCGACCGCTGCGCGAATTTCTTTCACCCCTGCCAGAACAGCATTAATCGAAATGAAGTGCCCCTGAGTGCTGTTGGCGATCACCCGTGCCAGCGTCGTTTTGCCTGTACCGGGTGGCCCAGAAAAAATCACAGAGGCAAGCTGATCGGCTTGAATGGCGCGTCGCAGCAGTCGTCCGGGGCCAACAATATGCTCCTGCCCGACAAATTCATCTAAAGTGCGGGGGCGCAAGCGATCGGCAAGAGGGGCAGCTATCGGGTTCAAGGCGAGTCTGGGTGAGGAGGAATTAGGGTCTCAAGCTAGGATAGCTCGCAGAACCGCCAAAATTACTGGTGGTCTTCTAAGACAACCCCAAGGAGAGAATAGCGTGAGCAACCTAGAGAAAAAGCGGTTGGATGTAGCCCTGGCGATCGCGGGTTACGCCGTGGGCAGCGGTGCAGCAGTGGCGGTGCCGACTTTCGGCGGAGAACTACCAAAACAAGTGCTACTCAGCACTTCCGACGTGCTGATGTACACCAGAATTTGGAAGATTTATTTTGAAGAGGATTTGTCCCACAGCAATTTGATGGAAATGCTGACCCAGGTGGGACTAGTGACCGTGGCTGCAACTGGCGTTGCGTACATTGTGGCGAAAGGCAGCACCGCGATTTTGAAAGAATTTACCAATTGGCTCGGCCCTCTAGGTTGGGGAGCGACTGCCGCGATCGCTGGATCTCTAGCCGCTCTCTCTGGTGCCGCTTGGGCACTTTACTGCGACTACCTATATGCAGAACGCAACCCCCAAACCACAACTTAGGCTGAGATTACTTCGAGCCTAATACAATGTTTTGCGGTGTCCAACTAGGACCAGGACAACGCGGCCCATCTGGACTCCAGTGGATGGGGTCGATGCACATGCGTCGAGCTTCCATGCCTGTATCCCAGGCGTGATAAACGATGTAGTCTGTTTTGCCATCTGGACCGACCGTAATTGAGTTATGACCCGGACCGAGGACGTAACCGGGATGCGATCGCAAAACCCTTGGGCCTGCTTCATTTCCCGCATCTGAGTACGGCCCCATCACGTGGTTTGCTACGCCATAATCCACCCCGTAGCTATCCGTTTCCCAGCGTCCGCCACTGTAGAAGCAATAGTAGCGATCGCCATACTTCCGGACACAAGGGCCTTCTAGAGTATGCCAATCGTAGATGCCGCCATACATGGGGCGATCGGTGAGAAATCTTTGCCAATCGGATCTGGCCCGCAAGACGACTTTGCCTTCACCTGCTAGTTTGGTCATGCTTTCCAAGCGATCGACCATTAGGGCAGTGCCAGCACGAGTAGTTTCGTTAGTGTCTAAAAAGTCTTGGGCATAGAATAAGTACCATTGACCATCGTCATCACGGAAGGCGTGGGGGTCGATCGCGAACGGGCAGGACTGCGGATCTAACAACGGTTCGCCCACATCTTGATATGCGCCTAGCGGATCTTGGCTGGTAGCAACTCGTAACTGGTGGTTTTTATCTTCATGCCCCACCGAGTAATAGAGATAGAAAGTGCCGTCGCAGTAAGCGACCTCCGGTGCCCAGAAATTATCTCCTAAACTGGGGTCAGGCCGTACCAAGGCGTTTTGCACAAATTCCCAGTTAATCAGGTCATTAGAGCGCAACAGCGGAAAAACTCGTCTCTGCCCAGCTTCCTCTACTTCTCCGGCGGCTTCTGCTGGCCCTGTGCCGATCGCGTAGTAAATACCTTGATGCTGCCAAACATACGGATCGGCGAAATAATCTGGATAAACTGGATTGGTGTAGGTTCTGGTTTCAGTACCTGTTTCTGGGCTGGCTCCGGGTCTCGCTTCAGATTGAGTCATCATCACTCCTTGCACTGCAATCCATCCTCATCACCAGGAAATGAAGCAGCAAAAAAATAGAGGATGGAACTTTGATCGTTAGCGATCGCCGTTCAATCATCCTCTATCTGGAGTAAGCTTCTGGGATTAAGCTTTAGTACTTGAAATTGATGTAAGTTTCAGTCTTATTCTCTGGTAACTGGTCTACCACGTTGCAGCGCAACATTTCTTGGAGGTGCTGCGGTAGGCTCTCGTAATAATCTTTCTGAACTGTGAGATCCATCACCGGAGTATGCAACCAGTGCATCACATAACCCATTACCACCATTGGTCGGGGCTGAGCGGTGATATTGGGCGAACCTCGGTGGATTGCCAAAGGCGATCGGATGATTACATCACCCAGTTGCATGGGGAAAGACTCGACGGGAATCTCACCCGCTCTAATCTTCACCAATGCTTCTTCGCGAGGCATGACATGAGTGCCGCGTGCCATTTGGAAGGGGCCGTTGTCTTCCGTCACTTCGACTAGGGGAAAGTTAACTGCTAGAGCATAGAGTGGCGTAACGATCTGATCAGTAAAGAGGGGACGGAAATCCCGGTGCAGTTCTTGGTATTCCGAGTCTTGGAAGGGCGTATCGGCCCCTAGTTGCACCAAGCGGTATTCCTGAAAAAAGACCCGATCGAGCACACCCAAAATCGTGGGGTTGGCAAATACTTCCGTATTAGCGAAGGGTTGCACCCAAGGCAGAGTCAAATAATAACGGTTTTTCTCACGAGGGGCTAACCCACCGGGCCGCTGTTGACGCTCCCGAAAGAGTGCATCAAATGCTGCTGCCCACTCTTGGACCAACTCGCGATCGAAGAGTCCGGGAATGACACAAATTCCATCTCGATTAAGCACTTCGGCAAATCGATCTAAATCCGCTGCTGTGAATTTGCTAACACCAGTGGTATTGAGACTTTGAACCATTTTGCTGTCCTTCCTTCGGGCAGAATGTGGGAGTTGAGGGGGGCTCTCGACAGTAAGCGGGATGGGCAATCGCGTGATGTTTTTATCGAGAGTAAAATGTGTCGAGCTTTACACTTCTATTCTGCCCTGAGGAAGAGGTAGGATAACAGCAAAATGCTAAACAAGATCATTAACAAATTGTGAAGAGTCAGCTGGATTAAGTCATCCGTAACCATTCTTTAATCACCTTCACCAGCCAGTTGCATTCATCCCAACTAAATCCTTTAGCAAAGAAACTTTCGCTACTGTAGGTCTGGATCGTGACCACCCTTTTTTCATAAGTTTGCTTGCCCGCCCGGAAGGCTCTCAGGGTATGAAAAATATTGTGAATCTCTGCATTTGAGCCTTGAATCATCGTCAAGGAGAAGCCAAAGGGAGATTTATAAATTGCAAATTTCTCTGGAGTAAATTGCACATAAGTTGGTAGAAAATCCCAATAGGTCGAAGCAGCAACTAGCAGCACGATTGGTAAGAAGAAAAAGAGAGTATTGCCAAACTGCCAGCTCATACTAGCCATCACAGGTGCCCATATCTGACCGAAGATCGCTAGCCCAATGGCAACCGGAATTAAGTAGAGCAAATTCCAGGGGTTTGCGCCTGGGACTTGAATCAGCAACTCATCAGCAGTTTGATGCAACTGAATTCGAGTATCAAAATGAGGCACCAGCGATCGCTCTCTTTGAAGTGCTGGCGATCGCTCACGAGATGGGTCAGGCTGTTGGGAGGAAGTCGAGAGCGGTGAGGCTTTACTGGCTTCTAGCGATCGCAAAGCTTCTAGCGCTTGTCGGGCCGTTTGAAACCGTTTCGCTACGTCAGGCTGTACCAGTTTAGCCACCCACCAGACAAAGTCAGGGTCTAAGCTGACGCGATCGGCAAACTGAATTTGCAGATCTTTCTGAGGTAACTCTGCTGGGGATACCCCTGTGAGGAGGTGAATTAGGGTTGCTCCCAGCGCGTACAGGTCAGAAGCGGCAACAGCTCGGCCCCCAAACTGCTCCATCGGGGCATACCCGTAAGTTCCCACAACTGTAAACGTGCTACCTTCAGCCGCAGCTTTATCTTGAACCGCACCAAAATCAATTAGGTAGATGTAATTATCTTTGCCCAAAATCAAATTGCTGGGCTTGATGTCACGGTGTAATACCGAAGGGCTGAGTTCGTGAAGATAAATCAATAAATGCAGCAGATTCGCTGCCATCTGCCGCACTTGCCGCTCGCTGAAATGTTGACCTTCAGCGATCAGTTGCTTCAGGGAAGCGCCAGCAATATGCTCTTGCACCAGTCCAAACCAAAGCAGGCGATCGTCAATGGAAAAATAATCGCGGTACTTGGGAATTTGCGAGTGCTTGAGTTGCCGCAACACCTGAGCTTCGCGCTCAAACAACTTTAGGTCATCCCACTGCACTTGGTCGCCAAATGCCAAGAGCTTGATCACTACTGGTTCTGGAGGCTGCGCTGCTAAATCTTCTGCCAGCCAAGTTTGCCGTCCAGCCGTTTGCCCTAGTTTTTGTTTCAGTCGGTAGTGCGCTTCAGTTGGTGTGCCTTGGCGAATGTGGAGAACTTGTTCAGGTTCTAGCATAGAAGTTAGGTGAGCATCTCCTTGGCTGTAGTTATCCCCAAGTAGCGGGAAGAATCTCTAAAACGAGGTCTGATTCTACCGACTTTATAGATACACAAGCTCACATTCACTTTCCTAAAAGCTAGATGGTCCTGATAACCACCCTTAGACTCAGGCTAGGGATATGGGGCAACCGTTATCCTAAATTTAGGGGCTAGATACAGCAATAGGGGAGGAGCGTGTGGATCAGCTCTTGAATTTCAACACTTTAATCGAGATCTTATTAGGCGTGAGCTTGAGTGCAGCTTCTGGCTTCCGAGTCTTTGTGCCACTCCTGACGCTCAGTGCTGCGGCTGTGCTGGGTCATGCCAACTTACCCACTGACTTCGACTGGATTGAAAGTCCCCAGGCTTTAGCTGTGTTTGCGATCGCCTCAACTCTAGAAGTGGGTGGCTACTACATCCCCTGGTTTGACCATCTTTTAGATGTAGTGGCAACCCCAGCGGCAATCTTGGCAGGTACAATCGTCACAGCTTCACTGGCTCCAGATCTAAACCCAGTAGCGCAATGGACCTTAGCGCTGGTAGCGGGAGGAGGAGCGGCAGGCATCACCAAAAGCCTGACGAATCTGTTACGAGCTACCTCAACTGCAACTTCTGGTGGTTTAGCGAATCCAATCGTAGCGACAGTGGAATTAGTAATAGCGATCGCGCTCTCGATTTTAGCGATCACTTTGCCAGTTGTTGCCATTATTGTGGTGATCACATTTCTGGGATTTGCGATCGCAAAACTGTGGCGATTTTTCTCTCGTTTCAGAACGCCGCAAAGCACCCCAGAAAATTTGTCTTAATTCCAAGCGCCTTCGCAGCGATCGCGACAGTACATGGTTGCAGCAGTTATTCTTCTTCTGGCGATCGGCCTGGTTGTGGTTGGGATTTTTGCCAGTCCTCTCTTGGTAAAACGACGCCGCGATCGCCTCAAAGAACGCCCATTTCCACCGCTTTGGAATGCCGTAGTAGAGAATTATCTCCCTATTTATTCCCGTCTTTCTGCGATTGAAAGGAGACGACTACAGGGACATATCCAAGTCTTTCTGAAAGAGAAGCAGTTTATTGGCTGTGGGGGGTTGCAAGTCACAGAGGAGATGAAGCTGGCGATCGCGGCAGTCGCTTGTTTGCTGTTGTTGAACGAGCGAGGGACATACTTTCCGAAGTTGCGATCGATCTTGGTGTATCCCGGCACTTACTTTGTGAATGAAACTGCGATCGAGGGTAACTATGTGGTGGAGGAAAGACGGGTAGCACGACTAGGGGAGTCGTGGAGCCGTGATCAAGTGGTGTTGTCTTGGGAGCAGGTGCAGCGGGACGCAAGTAATTGGCGAGATGGACATAATGTAGTGCTGCATGAGTTTGCTCACCAATTAGATCAAGAGGATGGCAACGCTGAGGGGGTGCCGTTTTTGCCTAAAGATCTAGATTATGCAGTTTGGGCAAAGGTGATGACGCAGGAGTATCAACAACTCTGCCACAATGTGCAACGAGGAACCAAAACGGTGATGGATAGCTATGGCACTCTAAATCCTGCTGAGTTCTTCGCTGTGGCAACCGAAACATTTTTTGAAAAACCCCAGCAATTGTTAAAAACGCATCCCGCCCTTTACGAGCAGCTACAACACTACTATCAACTCGATCCGGTGAAATGGGTTTAATTATGGCGATCGCTGAAAGGGTTTAGACTGAGGCTAGTGATCGACAATGCCGCATCAGGGAGTATGCAAGACAGAGGTATGAATCAGCATCCCTCCGACCCGTCCGATTCTCATCTTAATGGTAATAATGGCTCAGGCCAGAAAACACCCCCATCAACCCCACCAACGCCTACTCCCCCTACTCCATCACCAGAAGCGGAACAGGCGAAGCAAGAACGGCTCCGAGCTACTCAACAAAGTTTTAAGCGCCTTTACCTGATCTTGCTTGCCGTTGGTCTGTCGATTGGAGCGGTTCTAGCAGTTGGGGTGGCTATTCTGCTCGATCGCTTTGGGCTCTCTGATCCGCCCTCTAGGTGCGATCGCAATTCGATCGGATGCTTTCAGAACGCGCCACCTGAGACATAGAGCGATCGCACTCTATCTTCTCATTCCTTCATTGATCACACTTGACCTCAAAGGAGTGCCAACGGGGCTGATCGCCTTTTTGTCTACCCTAATCTGAGTTCCATCACGATAATAGAAACTCGTAGACCCGTCACTGTGTCTAATGGTTGCGGCAGGAGAGGCCACTTGGCCTCGTGGAGAACGGATGGCACCATTAGAATAAACTCGGGCACTATTGGGGTAGTTAGGTTGACTGTCTCTGGTATTGGGAAAGTTAAAAGTTCCCAATCTATCAATGGCAGCCTGAGCCTGAACCGCTGCGGCACTGGATAGCTCTAACCCCAAAACTACTAATACGCCAGCAATTAAACGTTGCATCAGTTGGCCTCAGACATCGAAAAAGTGTGAAGTTGTAGACAGAGCCGATTCATATCGTTCCCTACTTCTATTATTTCAAATCTCCTTGCGTTTGCCTGCTCCTCTGAGTAGTATCTGCGTGATTACATATCTTCTAGTTCTATGCCCTTAGTTTCTTTGACTAGGAAGAGCACGAAGAAGAAAGACATGGCTGCTGCTGTAGCATAGAGAGCGTACGCAGTCCCCAAACCAAAGGATTCTAGCAAGGGTGGGAATGTAGTTGAAACCAGAAAGTTGGCTACCCACTGAATCGTTGCACAAGCTGCCAAGGCAACCGCACGAATCTGGTTGTTAAACATTTCGCCCAGTAGCACCCACACCACAGGCCCCCAAGAGAAGCCGAAGCAAAACACATATAGGTTAGCGGCCAGTAACGCGATAATGCCCTGAGAGCCTGCCAGTACTGGATTGCCCGCTGGATCTACCGCCGCATTGCTAAAGACAGTTGCCATTGCGCCTAGCGTCAGTGTCATGCCAATGGACCCCAAAACCAATAGGGGTTTGCGGCCAAATTTATCCACAAAAGCGATCGCGACTAGGGTAGTGACGATGTTAGTGACTGAAGTGATCACGGTAATCCAGAGCGAACTCGCCTCGTTAAACCCAACCGAGCGCCACAAGACACTGCTGTAGTAGAAGATGACATTAATCCCCACGAACTGCTGGAAAATAGACAATCCCATCCCCAACCAAACAATCGGAATTAAACCACCTCTACGACTCAACAGATCAGAGAATTTCGCAGTGCGATCGCGAAGCACTGTATCACGAATTTCCTGGATTTTGGTTCTTACATCAATGGTTCTATCTACCTTGGCAAAGACAGCCGCCGCTTCGGATTCTCGCCCTTGCGCCACTAAGTAACGGGGAGACTCTGGAATCCTTAATGCCGCTACACCATACAGAATAGCGGGAGGAATTTCTGTCCAAAACATCCATCGCCAAGCAGCAATGCCGAACCAGAAAGGGGCAGTCGCAGAACCCGCAGAAACAGCAATAAAGTAGTCAGAAAGCAAAGCCAGAAAAATCCCAACCACAATTGCCAACTGCTGCAAAGATCCCATTCTCCCTCGTAAATGTGCCGGGGAGACTTCAGCAATATAGGCTGGGGCAATCACACTGGCAGCGCCAACGGCTACACCACCTAAAACTCGCCAAAAAATAAAATCCCAAATGCCGAATGGTAAGCCAGAGCCGATCGCGCTAATTGTGAATAATATTGAGGCAATGATCATGACTCGGACTCGACCAAAGCGATCCGAGATTTGGCCTGCAAAGAAAGCTCCGATCGCAGAACCTAACAGTGCCAAAGAAACTGCTAAGCCGATCAACACACTATTTGCTTGAAAGTGAGCTTGCAAAGCCGCAACCGCACCATTGATGACCGCAGTATCAAACCCGAATAAAAAGCCACCCAGCGCCGCCGCTCCACAGATCAGCAGAATATAGGAGCGATTGTTCTGAGCAGTAGGTTGTTTTGTTGAAAGCATGACTATACTTGTTAAATAATTTTCGTTAAGTCGGTTAGTCACAAAGTTAGCCAACAGAAAATAGGAGCCAGCCTCTGACAGGATCGTTGCGCTCTTAGCTCTAATATTCTTTGTTGGATCTTGACCTTATCCTGCTTTCTACTCGCTGCTCATCTGCCTTAGCGAACATGTTCTTTTTCGAACATCCCCCGTTGAAAGGAGATTTGCCCCTCCGAAGACGTAGTAGCAGTTGATACACATATGGTTTAGCTAATTTACTCGAAGTTTGAAGTCGTAGAAATGATTGCCTGGGCTACCGTAGCCAAAGACATAGTAGTTGCCCATTTTTTGTGGTTCATACTGCAACGGTTGCGATCGCTCGGTTATGCAATGGGCATCCAGGCTAGGGTTGCAGCCAGCATGGTGACAAATAACAGGCGATGGAGCGATACCCGCATCATAGGTTTAGCCTGCTAGGCCGCAGAATTGCAAAATATGGTCTGATTGTAAGTTAAAGTTCTTTCGGAGATCTGTGAGTGAATCTAAAGTTAAAAGCTCGCTTTCCGGACTCTGACAGACTAGGCAGGTAGTACTCTGCCATCAGATTTTAGGATTTTTAAGGGAAATTTTTATGACATTTCGGATTCTCAGCTTAGATGGAGGTGGAATTCGGGGAGTTATTGCAGCACGCATTCTGCAAGTAGTGGAGCAACAGTTAGGCGGCCCCCTGAGCCAGCATTTTGACTTGATCGCTGGAACTTCCACAGGCTCACTCTTGGCCGCTGGTGTGACTTTAGGCTTTAGCAGTGAGAGGTTAATCAATCTTTATCAAGAGCGCGGCAAAACTATCTTTCCCTATGGGGATTGGTGGGGCTATTTGATGCCGCAGCGGTTAAAATTAATCGCGCAATATGGTTTGACCAGTTTCCCCCCTTCTCTCTCTGTGCCCAAGTTTTCTGATGCAGGCTTGCTGAAAGTGCTGCAAACAGAATTAGGCGATCGCAGATTCTGCCAAATCAGTTCTGCCCAGAAATCTAATGGCGAATCTCAAAAATTATTGGTCACGACCTACGATACAATTCGGCGCATGCCACTGGTATTCAAGAGTTGGCGGCATGACAAGTGGTATGCCAACGTGCCCTTATGGGAGATCTGTGCTTGCTCTGCTTCTGCGCCCTCCTATTTTCCTGCCCATCGTCTCCTAGTACGGGCAGACGGAACTGCTAAAGGTGCCACTCCTCAGACGCTTACCTTAGCAGCGACTCCCTGGCAAGATGCAGATGATTATTACAAAATGCAAATTGAAATCTTGGCAGGGCCAGGAAAAGGGCAAAGAGCTTCAATTGAGCGCTACGATGCTGCTACCCAGACGGCAACTATGGCGCAACCTTGGCCTGTAGTGCCCGATGCTACTTCTACATACCGTCTGATCGGTGAGTTTTCTACCATTGATGGTGGAGTAGGAGCCAATAACCCGACTGCCTGTGCGATCGCGGAAGCTCTAAGATTAGGTCATGCGCCACAAGATATTCAGGTACTCTCTATTGGCACTGGGCAGCCTGAAGGCTCAATTCCTTGGGTGGAAGCGAGACAGTGGGGGATACTGCGTTGGGCTTGGAACGCCCGCATTATTGGTGTGACGATGGATGCCCCTTCCGGCATTCATGCCTACGTCTCCCAGCAAATTATCGCTGACGACCACTACTTGAGAATTCAGCCCAAACTGAATTACTCAAAGGAAGGCATTGATAATGCTAGCCCAGAGAACTTGGCAAATCTACGGCGCGATGCGGAAGCGTGCCTGAGCCAAGTGCAAGGACGACTGGCTCATTTCCTTAAAACCAATTGGTTATCCTAATCGCCTAAGAACTGGGTTCAGTTTAGGGTGGGCTCCCAGAGTCCGAATGTTTATCATGGTGCTATGTCTGAGCATACTCCCCACCATCGCGATCGCGACCATCAGCAGCACCAGCATCATCAGCATCAGGGGCATCACGGTCATCACCACTCTCATGGCCATCATGATGGCCTGGCTAACTATAACCGCGCCTTTGTCATTGGCCTCAGCTTAAATCTGGGCTTCGTGCTAACGGAGGCTGTGTTTGGAGTTTTAGCCCATTCTGTCTCTCTACTGGCCGATGCGGGGCATAACCTAAGCGATGTGTTGGGTTTGGCTTTGGCTTGGGGAGCGAGTCTCTTAGCTCAGCGGAAACCCTCGCGGCGGTATACCTATGGTTGGCGGCGTTCTTCGGTTTTAGCTGCATTTTTTAATGCAATTTTCTTACTCGTCGTGACGGGTGGTATTGCTTGGGAGGCGATCGAACGCTTAGTTCGCTCAGCGCCGCTCCCGGAAGTTGCGGGCAGCACCATGATCGGGGTAGCAGCCCTGGGAATTGTGATTAATGGTGCTACGGCGGCTCTATTTTTAGCAGGTCGTAAGCATGACCTCAATATTCGAGCAGCATTTCTACATATGGTGGCGGATGCGATCGTGTCTTTGGGTGTGGTGTTGGCGGGGTTGGCAATTCTGCTGACTCAATGGTTTTGGTTAGACCCTGCCTTTAGTTTGGTGGTCAGTGCAATTATCATTACGAGTACCTGGCAATTACTTAAGGAGGCTTTCAGCCTCAGCATGGATGCTGTACCCACCCAGATTAACGAGCAGGCGGTGTGGACTTATTTAACTGAGCAGGTAGGGGTGACTCAAGTTCATGACTTACACATTTGGGGTATGAGCACGACGGAGACCGCTTTGACAGCGCATTTAGTGATGCCACAAGGACATCCTGGAGATGCGTTCTTAGCTCAAATGGCTCAAGAATTGCACGATTTTTTCGGCATTGAGCATACGACCCTGCAAATTGAGCTGGGCAACTCTTGCCAAGCTTGTGCTTTGGAGCCAGATCATAGGGTTTAACCTATAGAGGTAATAGAACTCTAGGAGATTATGGTCGCGATCGCTTTTGCGCCTTGGGATGCCCTACTCAAGCAATATGTAGATGATCAGGGCCGAGTAGACTATCGCACTTGGCAGCGGGACCAGCCAGATACGCTCAATCAATGGCTCTCAACTTTTCAATCTCCTGATTTCAGTCTGGAGTTGTCGCGAGACCAGCAGTTGGCATTATGGATTAATCTCTACAATGCCTTTACGATCGCGCGAATTTTAGAGTGTTACCCGATTCCATCGATTCAACCGAAGATTTTGGGATTACCGAACTGGGCCGCTTTTCTGTGGTTTTTCTCTCGTCCCGCTCATGTGGTGGCAGGGAAGCGCTACAGCTTGGCAGATATTGAACATAAAGTTCTGCGATCGCAATTCCAGGAACCCCGGATTCATTTTGCCTTGGTTTGTGCCTCGATTGGTTGTCCCTTACTACGCAATGAAGCTTACTGGCCTGATCGCGTGGAGGAGCAATTGGAGGCGGATGTCAGCCGTTTTATCAACAACGAGGATAAGGTGCACTACGACTCGCAAACGCAAACGCTATATTGCAGTCAGATTTTCAAGTGGTATCGGCAAGACTTTCTCCAGGTGGCCCCTTCTATTCCAGACTACATCCGTCGTTATCTCCAAGTAGATCGACCCCTGGATGCTGAAACTCCAATCCAATATCTGGATTACGATTGGCAACTGAATCAGCGGATATCGGCATAAAACTTCTTGAGATAGGTCGCTGAAACACCCAATCCCCAGAGAAAGCCAATGTAGGAATAGATGGCAGTGGCTTTCAGTGAACCCCAATGGGCTACCCGGCGATCGGAAGTTTGCACGACTCGGTTGACCATGCAGATACGTCCTTTCTGGACTAATTTGAGACACAAATCACCATCTTCCATGATGGGTAAAGCTGGATCAAAGCCGCCACATTCCCAAAAGTCCTGGCGACGACAAAACATAACTTGGTCGCCAAACAAAAGACGTAATCCCTTAAAAAAGAGACGGGGTCGAAATAACAGGGGCGCGTAATAGGTTTTGAGGTAGTGATGTAAGGAGATGCCCCAGCGGGTGGTTTGCGGTCCTGCCAATAAACAAACAAATCCACCACAGGCGATTTGGGCATCTGACAAAGTATGGCTCATCACTTCAACTAAGTCATCTGGTACCCAAGTATCGGCATGGAGAAAGCAAAGGATATCTCCTGTAGCAGTTTCTGCGCCGAAGTTCATTTGCAGCGATCGCCCCCGTTGCTCGGTTTCTAGAAGGCGTAGTTGCGTCCCAGGAGGCATGCAACCCGATGCTGCCACTGCTTCAGCGATCGCGACTGTTTCATCTTCACTGCCGCCATCTACGACGATGATTTCGGCAGCAGGGGGATGCAACAAGGCCAAGGGACGCAACGTGCGCTCTAGACTGTTGGCCTCATTCAAGGTTGGAATCACAATTGAAACACGAGTTTGCATGCAAGTGAAGTTTAAGACTCCGCCGCATGATCAATCACTTCTGCTGGACCATTAACTACTTCTACAGGCGCTGAAGCCATACTGGGTTTAGACTCTGCACCCCACTGGTCAAGCACGTCCTTAACTAAAACTTCTTCTACCCAAATCTGACCCACAATGACTAAGGGAATGGCGAGGAACAAGCCGAGGAAGCCAAAGAAGATGGCAAAAATTACCTGCGAAAGTAACGTCACAGCAGGCAAGATTGCCACCTGTTTGGACATGACAAATGGCACTAGCAAAAATTGCTCTAGCTGCTGAATTCCTACATAGAAAGCTAATACAGCTCCTGCTTTCCAAGGAGCATCCAAAAGCGCGATCGCCATTGGGGGAATCAAGCTCAGCGTTGGGCCTACGGTAGGGATGGCTTCCAAGAGCCCCGCGATCGCAGCGTTGGCTAGCACTAGGGGCACTCGTAAAATCCACAGACCCACGGCACTGACCAAACCAATGACAACCATATTAATCAGAATGCCGCCCATCCAATTGACTAGAGCGATTTCACACTTTGACAGGATCTCATCGGCACGTCTGCGGTAAAACGAAGGAAACAGCAGCACAAATCCATGTCGATAGGGAGCAGGATTGACCAGTAGCATAATGGTCAAAACCATGACTAGTAGCAGGTTCAACAGAATCGCTAAGAAATTTGAGAATAGTGAAAAGAAATTGTTAAAGGCCCAGCTAGCAAAAGGTTGAATTTGGCGGGTTAGGTCATTGACGCTGGGCAAGTATCTCAGCGGCTGACCAGGTAACTGGGTTCGTAAAGCTTCTACCCAGATCCGCAGGCGTTCTAGTCCTCGTGGAACCAGTTCGGTCAGTTGTTGAAACTGCTCAACGAAGGGTGGAATGGTCACCGCAGCAAAGACGATGAAAAAGACTACGAAACAAGTGATAGCTAACAATGCTGCAAACCCTCGCTTCGCTCCCGATCGCCGCAATCGCCTCACCAAACGGTTCAACGCGGTCGCAAACACCACCGCCATAAAGACCAGCAACAGCACCTGCCGGATCTGCCATAAGATGTACATCGAAACTAGCAGGGCAATTAAGCCGATCCATTGTCCCATTTTCATAGCTTTGGCTGAGTCCTTTGGCTGACCGCTTTAGAGGAGGGTGAGAAGTGGAAATGTGAGAGCCTTCCTATGGTGTATTGTCGGGCTTCCTAGCCATTCCTCATATCACTCTAAGGTTAAAATCAACTTTCAAAGATAAAAATAAGTTAGCAAGATTGAGCTGGAGTTCTCTATCTAGGGACAGATTGAGCAGTTGAGGATTTCAAAAAACGGGCAACCACATCGGCGTGAAAATTCACGCCTCTCAGAGGGCCTGGTAACTTTGCCGACTTGTCGCTGATGGTATTGAGGACTAGAGTTATTGATTACGGATTGAATAATCTGCAAGGATCGTTAGGCAATATCAGTATCAAATAACGATCGGAGTTACCGTATTTCTCTTTTCATTGAATCCTCCTAAATCTCTCCCTTGGCTTTAGCACTTTTTGGGAGAAGTGATAGGCTTAAAAATAAAGTTAAGAGAGCCTTCGTGATAGAAGTAATTGCTGCCAAATTTAATATAACCACTAAAAATATTGTTACTTATTCATTAGTCTTAGTTGAAACGATTCTGGCTTTCGCGGCTGGCTTTGGGTTTATTGCTTTAGGCATCGGTGGTGGAGCTTGGATTTTGGGCGGAATTGCCGCTGGAGCCCTAGCTTTTTATATTTACCGAGCTCGATTCAGCGATCGCATAGAGCCTAACCGTAATTTGAGAAAGCTGGGCCAAATGATTGTCGGCTTAACGGTGGGTTTTTCGATTCAGCCGCATAACCTAGAAGCCATTACAGCTCAGCTACCAATTTTTGTTTTTCTTGCTTTATTTTTGTTAGCTAGCGGGGGCTTAATTGCTTATATCTATTCTCGTTTACAGAAAACAGATTTACTCACTGCTACCCTAGCCACTGTACCTGGCAACATTGGGATTATGGCGAGCCTAGCAGCAGACTATGGCAAAAGCACTGCCCTGGTTTCCTTAGTGCAGCTCATTCGTTTTACTACTTTAATTTCAGCGATTCCGCTCATTGCCAACGTTTCCCATCCCTATGACATTCATACAGCGATCGCGACTCTCACTCAAGACCTATTTAAGCTGAATTTAACTTACTTATTTCTCCTGGTTTTGGTGCTCAGTTTGACAGCTTTGGTTGTTTCTGCGGCAGGTAAACTGAAGATTCCTGTAGCTGCTTTTTTGGGTTCAATTGTGGTGGGTATAGCTCTAAATTTCTCATTTGCTGCTCTGCCACTAACTGCCCAAATGGACTTCAGCTTTTCACCTTTATTTAAGGTGATCGGTCAAATCCTTTTAGGGATCACAATTGGCGAATATTGGGGACTTAATCCCAAGTTTAGTCGCGCTACGATTGCCTATGCTTTGGTGCCTGTGACATTGACCTTCTTCGCAGGCTTGCTCTCGGCAGGAATTGCCATGCTACTGACGCCTTGGGATTGGCTCACTTGTCTGTTGGTGACGGCTCCGGGAGGCTCTCCAGAAATGATTTGGATTGCCTTGGTCTTACATCACGATGTTGAGATTGTCACAGCGGGTCATCTAGTCAGATTGATTGCCATTAACTTCTCCCTGCCTGCTTTAGTTTCCCTAGCGTGCTACCTAGAAGAGCGCTTGAGCAACGGTGTTAACAACCCAGCCCCAGTTTTAGAATCTATTCCAGCCGCTAATCCAACCTCCAAACAACGCTAAAGCTCATTCCTGCGTAGCCAATACTTCATGGAAACCATTCAGCCCGCCACAATATCGCTCGGATAGTGAACCCTTGAGTAAAACTGCGTCCAAGCGATCGCTACGCCAAATAGGTGGCGATCGCAAAATTTTACAGTCGAGGCGGCATAATTTCTACTTAAAGGCATAGTTTCTGCCTAATTACCCAACGGGCAAATCATCTGTAGGGAATAGCTTGAGAATTTATCGCACTGAGAGGCACTCTGAGCCGAACCTAGCTCCTCTATAATGAGTGAGGCTTGATGTTGCATCAAGCTACCTTAGTTCCCCTAACGAAGGCCACTTCTTCAAGGACTAAACGATAGGACTCAAAATTTTAGTCAAATTTTAGTTCAGGCCTATTCGTTATTCTTCAGTCGCTGCTTCAAGGAGCTAGGTTAACACCTGGAATGGAGTTGTCACTGGAGATGGGGTGGTAAAGAGGAATGGGTAGCAAAATTTATGACATTCTCGATCAGCATGGGGCTGAGCTACTAACAGAGTGGCTGCAAGCCATCACGGCCAGCCATCGGCGGGGGCTGCTCAAGGAAGGCGAGCTGCGCGAGGAATGCCGAGAGTTTATTCATTTGTTTCGTGAAGCCGTACGCCAAGACAGCTTGAGCGACATTTATTCAGCGCCTTGGAATGAGGTTCGGGGGCTGTTGAGTAACATTTCTCGGATGCGTTCCCAAAAGGGTTTTACTCCCTTAGAAACGGCTAGCTTTGTCTTCTCCTTCAAGCAGCCATTGTTTGCTCGTCTGCGCCAGGAACTAGCCCAGGACGGAGAAGAGCTGTTGGAGAATGTCTGGACCGCGACTGCTCTACTCGATAAGCTGGGGCTGTTTACGACAGAGGTGTATCAGAAGAACCGAGAAGAGGTAATTCTGCGACAACAGGAAGAACTGCTAGAGCTATCAACTCCAGTCGTCAAGCTCTGGGAGGGCATTTTGGCCCTGCCCATTATTGGGACTTTGGATAGCGCTCGGACGCAAGTGGTGATGGAGTCGCTGCTGCAAAAGATTGTCGAGACAGGATCGGATTTTGCCATCATCGATATTACTGGTGTGCCAACTGTAGATACGCTCACTGCTCAGCACTTACTCAAAACGATTACAGCGGCTCGCCTTATGGGCGCAGAATGCATCATTAGTGGCATTCGGCCCCAGATTGCTCAAACTATTGTCTATCTGGGGGTTGACCTGGCAGGCGTGACGACCAAATCTAGTTTGGCCGACGCTTTTAAGCTAGCGCTTGAGCGCACAGGCAGGAAGATTATTCGCACTCAAAGTTAAGGAGGGAAGTGTTATGGAACGCATTCCAATTCTCCAAATGGGCGACCTGCTGTTGGTGACGATTCAAGTTGATATGCACGATCGCCTAGCTATGACTTTGCAGGATGATCTGACCACGCGCATTAGTCAAGCTGATGCTCGCGGCGTCCTGATTGACATTTCGGCCCTAGAAATTGTGGATTCGTTTATTGGCAGAGTCTTGGGCAATATTGCCAAAATGGCCCAAGTTTTAGATGCAGAAACCGTGGTCGTGGGGATGCAGCCAGCGGTTGCGATTACTTTAGTCGAGTTGGGCTTGTCACTGACTGGCATTCGCACTGCTTTGAATGTCGAAAAAGGCATGGCTCTCTTGCGATCGGCTGTGCATCGAGATTTGAATGAAGACGAGAGCCCCGTCTTGCCAGAGGAGCCTACAGGCATCTATGGAGAAATGTGAAATCATGAGTATCCAATCCTCGGCTGATGTAGTGCTAGTGAGGCAAGCAGTGCGTCAGGTGGCCATTGAGATCGGGCTCAGCTTGGTGGACCAAACCAAAATTGTGACCGCAGCCAGCGAATTGGCTCGGAACACATTGGACTACGGTGGGGGCGGAACTGCGACTCTAGAGACTGTGCAAGTCGGTGCCCGACGAGGGGTGCGCTTAACCTTTGCAGACCAAGGGCCTGGTATTCCTGATCTTGACCTTGCCCTGAAAGACGGCTACACCACAGGAGGTGGATTGGGCATGGGTTTGAGCGGAACTAAGCGCCTGGTGAACGAGTTTGAGCTTGTTTCTCAGGTTGGTCAAGGAACCACGGTGACGGTAACAAAATGGAAATAAAACGAATATGACCCACCCCATTGTTCTCTCGATGGTAGAGCCGAGTCAGGTTGGAGAAGCACGACGCAGAGCCGCATCTCTAGCAACGCAGCTCGGCTTTAGTGAGGTAGAGCAAGGCAAGGTAGGAATTGTCGTGACTGAAATAGCCAACAACCTGATTAAACATGCTCAAGAGGGGGCTTTGCTGCTGCGATCGCTAGAGCGACAAGGTGTGGCGGGGCTAGAAATTCTTTCTCTTGATCGGGGACCAGGAATGCGGGATGTGAGCGAGTGCCTCAGAGACGGCTTCTCCACGGGTGGCACTTCTGGAACCGGGTTAGGCGCAATTCAACGTCTCTCCGATCAGTTTGAGATCTATTCCGCTTCCCCAGAAGGAACCGCGATTTTCTGCCGGCTGTGGGCGGGTTCTGCCTGCCCAGTCTATGCAGCGGGTGAGTTAGAGATTGGGGTAGTTTGTTTGCCTATGCAGGGTGAAGAGGTGTCAGGAGATGCCTATTGCAGCCAATTTGTCGGCGATCGCCATCTCTTACTGATTGCCGATGGGTTAGGACATGGGCCTATGGCAGCCCAAGCCTCATTGGAAGCAGTAAAGGTGTTTCAAGAGGCAGGCGATCGCACTCCATCCGAGCTGATGGCGGATATGCATGCAGCTTTGCGGAGCACGCGGGGCGCAGCAGTGGCGATCGCAGAAGTGAACTTGCAGGAACAGAGGGTGCAGTACGTTGGAGTTGGCAATATCGTGGGTAGCCTTTTGGCGACTGACCAGCCGATTGAGCGCACTACCAATATGGTGTCTCACAACGGCACTGTGGGCTGCGAAATGCGAAAAAATCAGACCTTTACCTACTCGTGGAAGCCGAAAGGGATACTGATTATGCATTCCGATGGTTTGGGAACAAAATGGCGCTTAGATCGCTATCCTGGCTTGGTCAACCAGCATCCCAGCCTGATTGCCGGAATTCTCTATCGAGACTTTAACCGAGGACGAGACGATGTGACCGTGCTGGTTGCGCGTGAGGTGAACTGAGATGAGTACAGTGCTGTTAACCCTCGAAATTCGCTATGAACAAGATGTGGTCCTAACCCGCCAACGAGTTCGACAAATTGCAGCGCTCATTGGGTTTGACGCACAAGACCAAACTCGAATTGCTACTGCTGTCTCAGAAATGGCTCGCAATGCCTTTCAGTATACGGGAGGTGGCAGAGTTGAGTTTCGCCTGGAAGGTCAGTCGCCCCAGAGTTTCTTAATCATCATCCGCGACCAAGGACAAGGTATCCCTCAGCTTGAGGACGTTTTGCAAGGACGCTATCAGTCTGAAACGGGAGCAGGGCGGGGCATTGTCGGGGCACGGCAACTGATGGATCAGTTTCAAATTGAGTCTTTGCCAGGACGAGGCACGACCGTAGTTCTAGCTAAGCAGCTTCCGAGGCAAGTCGCCGCTCTCAACAGCCAGCAGATCACGAACATTGTTAATGAGTTGGTTCA
Organism: Trichocoleus sp. FACHB-262; assembly: GCF_014696035.1. Classification (NCBI taxonomy): domain Bacteria; kingdom Bacillati; phylum Cyanobacteriota; class Cyanophyceae; order Leptolyngbyales; family Trichocoleusaceae; genus Trichocoleus; species Trichocoleus sp. FACHB-262. Next base: position 96,716 of record NZ_JACJPK010000074.1, read on the forward strand.
GCGATCGCCGCAAAATCCCTATGAAGAGGTGCAGCAGCAAAACCAAGAACTCCTCCAAGCCTTAGCAGAACTCCGTAAACGAGAAGAACAGTTAACGCAACTCAACCGAGAGCTAGAGGATACCAATCGGGGAGTTGTGGCTTTGTATACCGAGCTAGATGAGAAGGCAGACTCTCTGAAACGAGCCAATGAGCTGAAGACCCGCTTTCTCTCGAACATGAGTCATGAGTTCCGGACTCCCTTGAACTCAATTATGTCTCTGACGCGATTGCTGATGGATCGAACAGATGGCGATCTCACGTCGGAGCAAGAAAAACAAGTCACTTTTATCCGTAAATCAGCAGCGGGACTCTCGGATCTGGTCAATGACCTTCTGGATTTAGCCAAGGTAGAAGCAGGAAAGACGGCTGTTCACCTCTCTACGTTTGAGGTTGATGAACTATTTGCGACGCTGCGGGGGATGCTGCGACCGCTTTTAGAACATAACTCTTCTGTTTCCCTGATTTTTGAGGAACCTATAGATATTCCGGCAATCCATAGCGATGAAGGCAAAGTGGCACAGATTCTCAGAAATTTCATCTCGAATGCTCTGAAGTATACCGAGCACGGAGAAGTGCGAGTGTCTGCGGTGAGGGCTGGCGATCACGTGGTGCTCTCGGTCGCTGATACAGGGATTGGCATTAGTCCACAGGATCTAGAACGAATTTTTGAGGACTTTATTCAGATCGAGTCGCACTTACAGAAGCGGGTGAAGGGCACTGGATTAGGCTTACCACTCTCGCGCAAATTAGCAGAACTTTTGGGGGGTGATGTCGCGGTGACAAGCACTCCAGGTAACGGTTCTACCTTTTCAGCCACCATTCCTCTGGTCTATCCTCATCTGCCTGAAGGGGTGCCGGTCGCCCAACCTGATTGGCAGTTTGACCCGCAGCGATCGCCCGTGCTAGTGGTGGAAGATCATGCTGAAACCCTTTTTACCTACGAAAAATATCTCGAAGGTTCAACGTACCAGCTAATTCCAGCGCGTACACTAGAGCATGCCAGCCAGGTCTTAGCCCAAGTGCAACCCGTAGCCATTGTTTTGGATATTCTCTTGGAAGGAGAAAACACTTGGTCCCTTCTGACGCAGCTAAAGCAAGATCCCGCGACTCGATCTATTCCAGTTTTGGTAATGAGTGTGGTAGATAATGAGAGACAAACTAGGAATCTGGGCGCGGACGCATTCCTGGTTAAGCCTGTAGATAGGCTGTCATTGCTCAAGCAACTAAATATGTTAATTAATCAAAACCAACAACAAAAACTGTTGCTGATCGATGATGACCTAGTGGCTCGTTATCTGTTGAAACAACAGTTATCTCAACTGCTGCCTCACATACCACTGTCGATTCTAGAAGCCAGCAATGGATACGAAGGAATTCGCTTAGCGCAATCAGAACAGCCTCAGGCGATAATCTTAGATTTAGTCATGCCAGAGATGAGTGGCATTGAAGTGCTGGACCAACTGAAGCAGCAGCCTGCCACGAGTAGTATTCCGGTGATCATCAACACATCGCAGCTCTTAGAGGGCGAAGAGAGTCAGATTTTAGCTGAGCGGACGGTGGCTATTCTCTCCAAAGAAAATTCCTCAGCCGAGGTCGCGATCGCCAAGCTCCAAGAAGCGCTGATCAAAGCGGGATTAGTGCTGGAGGCGGGGGGAATCGAGCATGACTGAGGAGTCATTGATCAAGATTTTGCATGTAGATGACAATGAGTCTAATCGGTATATTGTCTCTCGGATTCTGCGGAATGCTGGATTTATCGCCCTAGAAGCCGAAACCGGCTATGCGGGATTGCAAGTCGTTACAGAGCAATCTCCCGACTTGGTAATTCTGGATGTGAAGCTTCCTGATCTCAATGGCTTTGAAGTTTGTCACCAGATTAAAACGAACGCCAAAACAGCTTTTATTCCTGTTTTACACCTATCTGCTAGCTTTATCGAAAGCCGAGATAAAGCCCAAGGCTTAGACAGTGGTGCGGATGCTTACTTGGCCCAGCCGGTGGAACCTATTGAGCTACTTGCCACCATTCGTTCGCTGTTACGCATCCGGCGGGCAGAAGATGCCGCTCTAGCTTTGGCCAAGGAATGGCAAATCACCTTTGACTCGATCAGTGATGGAGTTGGCTTACTCGATCGAGAGGGAAATTTTCTCCGTTGTAATCGGGCACTGTCTCAACTTTTAGGCAGACCCGTAGAAGACATTATTGGATACTCTCAACAAACCCTAATTGAAAAGTTTTTAGGCTACACAGACATCACTCCTTTTGCTCGGGTCCAAGTAACTCAACAGCGAGAAATTCAAGAAGTTCAGTTTGATTCTCGATGGTTTTTAGTTACGGTCGATCCAGTATTTAATTCCGAGAATATTTTTACAGGCGCAGTTTATCTCCTTACAGATATCACAGAGCGTCAGCGAGCCGAAGCAGAACGAATTCAACTACTCAATCGAGAACAGAAAGCACGGACAGAAGCAGAGGCAGCCAACCGGGTAAAAGATGAGTTCTTGGCAACGCTCTCTCATGAATTGCGATCGCCCCTGAATGCGATGTTGGGCTGGACCCGTTTGCTGAATACGCGCAAGTTCGATGAAGCGACTACAGCACGAGCGATGGAGACTATTGAACGGAACGCCCGCTCCCAAGCTCAGCTCGTAGAAGATTTGTTGGACGTCTCCCGGATTATTCAGGGCAAGCTGCGGCTAAATGTCCGTCCCATTGAGCTGAAGGCAATCATTGAAACTGCCCTGGAAACAGCGGGGCCAGCCGCAGAAGCAAAGGAAATCCGTTTGCAATCTGTCCTCGACCCAGGGAGTGGGTGCGTCGCAGGAGATTCAGATCGTCTACAACAAATTATTTGGAATTTATTATCTAATGCTATCAAGTTCACACCCAAGGGTGGTCGGGTGCAAATCCGCTTAGAGCGAGTGCATTCTCATGTTGAAATTGCTGTTAGCGATACAGGCCAAGGAATTAGCTCAGATTTTGTTCCTTATGTGTTCGATCGCTTCCGTCAAGCGGATAGCTCTATCACCCGTTCCTATAGTGGCTTAGGCTTGGGGTTGGCGATCGTCCGTCATCTCGTTGAGCTGCACGGCGGTACAGTAGAGGCTTATAGTCCTGGTCCGGGAGAAGGCTCAACTTTTACAGTCAAGTTGCCCCTCATTCCGGTGCGGATTGAGGAAAGTAATACAGAACGCATTCATCCCACCATTGCCCAAGCAGTTCCTTTTAATAATCCGCCTTCTCTAAAAGGCGTCAGGGTCTTGATTGTAGATGATGAAGTAGATGCACGAAACTACCTCTTAGCAGTGCTAGAGCAATGTGAAGCCGAAACCTTAGCAGCAACATCTGCTCAAGAAGCCATAGAACTCCTTTTAGCTCAAAAACCCGATGTGCTGGTTAGTGACATTGGGATGCCGGAAGAAGATGGATACAGCTTAATCCACCGGATTAGGGCTTTACCAGTAGAGCAAGGAGGCTCAATTCCTGCTGTAGCCTTGACAGCTTATGCCCGCACTGAAGACCGCACGCGAGTGATTGCGGCTGGATTTCAAATTCATATCCCTAAACCAGTCGAGCCAGCAGAACTAGCCACTGTTATTGCTAGCCTCGCGGCAAGAAATCGAAAACTTTAAGCCAAACGCCATTCGCCCAGATGGGTGATCTATTGCTAGGTTCCCGAAAACGCAATTTTGGAGCTTGTAGATCGCAATATCAAGCCCACACACCTTCGAGAAGAGCGTTCATCATGGCTTACACCAATGCCCAATTCCGCAGTATTTTGAACGGTTATGGTTTCGGTTCCTCTCCCGAACCCGATCCTAACTTTCCCATCTCCAGCTACGAAGGACCACTTGTTGACAGAACTACAGTAGAAGCTATTAGAGCCTTCCAAACCTACTTTAAACTTAAGGTAGACGGCATTGCTGGTCCGCTCACAATGGCAAAAGCAGAACAAGCGATGCGGATTTTGCAAGATAATCTCAACCGGGTGATCCGAGCCAATATTCCTCAGAATCAACCGTTTTATGGTCCTAGAACCGTTGCTGCGGTTAAAGAGTTTGAGCGCCGCTATGCCTACAACGTGGATGGCGTTGCCAATCTCGTAGTTCGTCAGCGCCTCAATGACTTAGCCCGTGCTGTTGTTTAATTTCTCTCTATTAAGAGCTGGATTGCTATAGATGAAATTTCTACAGGGGAGATCGCCATTCTCCCCTACACATCTATATCCGCTCTATCCCCTGGATTCTGAGAGGGAGAGTGATCAAAAACTCAGCACCTTGACCTAAAGCAGAGAAACATTCAAGCTGACCCAAGTGTTTCTCAACGACCACCTGGTAGCTGATGGATAAACCTAACCCCGTACCTTTACCAATCGGTTTGGTGGTAAAGAAGGGCTCAAATAAGCGCTGTCTGATAGGTTCTGGGATGCCAGGCCCGTTATCTGCAATCCTAATCTGCACTTGCTGAGCATCAAGCTTACGAGTCTGAATCGTAATGGTACTGGGATTTTGTTTGATTTCTTGAAGCGATCGCTGGCTATCTCGTTCATTGAGCGCATCGATCGCATTCGAGAGCACATTCATAAAGACTTGATTTAGCTGTCCGGCGTAACATTCCAATAGAGGAAGATTGCCGTAGTTTTTGATGATCTCAATGCCGCGATGGTTAGGCGTATCCTTAATACGGTTATGGAGAATCATCAAGGTGCTATCAATGCCTTCATGGAGATTCACTGACTTAACCTCGGCTTCATCCATGCGGGAGAAGTTACGCAGCGCTAGCACAATCTTTTGAATGCGGTCTGCTCCTACTTTCATAGATGACAGTAGGTTAGGCAAATCTCCTGAGAGGAACTCTATATCAATGTCGGCCATCTCCTGCTGAATCTCTGGATGAGGCTGAGGGTAATGTCGTTGATAGAGAGCTAACAGATGCAGCAAGTCCTGCATGTACCCATCGGCATGAGAGAGGTTGCCATAAATGAAATTTACGGGATTGTTGATCTCATGCGCCACACCCGCCACGAGCTGGCCTAAACTAGACATTTTCTCGGTTTGAACTAACTGCGCTTGGGTTTGCTGGAGTGCGCGGAGTGTCTGCTCTAGCTGTTTGGTCTGCGCTTGGGCGGTCGCCGCAGCCGCACGGCTTTGTTCGTACAGTTTGGCTTGATCGATGGCGATCGCCAAATTGTCGCCCACTGCTTGCAGTAAGGCCACCTCTGAATCATCCCAAGTTCGGTTCGCTTGAGTCATGGCGCAACAGATAACACCAATCTCACCAGATTGAGTATGAACAGGGAGCGTCAGCGTGGAAGTGTAGCCTAAAAAGGTAAAGAACTCCCGAGTAGTTGGGTCAGGCTCCCTTTGCACATCATCAATGCGAACACCCTCTCGTCTTAAAGATTTCTCAGCTAAGGGCAGAATGTCTGCATCGACGTTTTTAAATCCTAATAAGCTGTCGAGGGCAGGATCTTTCGCTTCTTGAGTGATCTCCCAATAAGGAGGCGTAGTATCTTGACAGTAGCGGACAAACAAACAGCGATCGAGCTGCAACAAAGATTGAATTTCCCGAACCGCCGTTTCTAGAGTTTGGTTGAGATTCAGGGAACTCCGAATTTGATTTGTGAGCTGATTGAGCAGTTGTTCTCGCTGGGCTTTTTCTCTCAGCTTGGCCTCTGATTGCCTCAGAGCTGATTCAAATTGCTTGCGATCGCTGATATCTGTTGAAATACCACCCGTTACAGAAACTTCGCCCTTAGCGTTAAAAATAGGGAACTTGACGGAGAGATAAGTATGTAAACCATCAGCCTGTGGTGCCAACTCCTCTACCGTGATTGCTTTGCCAGAGGTCAATAGGATTTGATCGTTTCTCCAGTGCTCATCAGCGACATGTTGGGGAAAGAGATCATGACTGCTCTTGCCGCAAATCTGGTCGGCACTCATCCCTGTCAAAATTTCAAACTGGCGGTTCACACGGGTTAGCCGACCTTGTGTATCCCTGAGGTAAATAATGGCAGGACAGTTGTCAATAATAGCCTGTAACTCTGCTTCATTTTCGCGCAGGGCTGCCTCGGCTTGCTTGCGTTGGGTAATGTCTTCAACCAGTAGCATGACGCCCGCGATGGCACCCGATCGATCTTGCCAAGAGCAAATTCTCCATTGTCGCCAAGCGATCGCCCGATCTGATCGTTGAAACTGTTCTTCGACACAAAGCTCAGTGACTTCCGCTAAGCACTGTTGGTGAGCAGCACTCAAGGGATGAGAGTGCTGAGGAAAAAATTCGTAATGCGATCGCCCTGTGATATCTAGCTGATCTAACCCCAAGTCACTCAACCACCGCTGACTGGTGATGAGATAGTTCATGTTGCGATCGAGCAGGGCAGCAGCAAAGGGGAGATTCTCAACAAATAGATAGCAGAGTTCCTCACGCTGTAAGTGACTGGAGGCAGAGAGGTTCTGAGGCATGCTAAATAATTTTTTCTGGGGCTAGGTTAATCACAACTGTTGTAGCTACAGCATCTCTATCTATCCGTAGTCAGCCTGACCATAGATGGACAGACAGTTGATCAGTATCACGGCTGCAGAAGGGTAAACATCCGTGGAATCTATGATGATTTGAGCAAGAATTAATTCGGAATTATTTCGGCACTATAAATTTTTACGGTTACCTAGCCCTGGCAGGGCTTAGCCGCCACGCAGGTTCATCAATTCTGCCTAGAGTCCTGTTGAAGCCGAGCGATTTAGAGTGTGATGAGCTTTCAAGATCGCTTTCCATCGGTAGAGAAAAATTGGAGTAGATTGGCCAGAATCGGGAAAACTGTAATTCAGTGGTTTTGGCTAAGCTCTTATGTCTCGTCTCAGCGATCGCGCCTTTCATATCCTGCAAACCGAAATCCAGAATTGCGCTAGCAATGATGCTGCGGGCCAAGTGCAGAAAGAAATTGTGCTACGACGGCTAGAGAGATTGCGATCGCAGATGGGTGTACCTGTGGCTGAAGCGGAATTACGCCAGGTGATTAGTGATATTTTTCCAGAGTTTAGTCATAAGGCGATCAAGCAAGCGTTAAGGGCAAATCGTCCTCCTGGAATTTGGAGTAAGGTCAAGCTCGTGACTGTGACCACTGTGGGTGTAGTCGGTGGGATTTATGTCCTCAACTTGCCGTTTCCCATGATTCGGATTCCGGTGGCTAAAGTTGCACCGTTTCTCCTGTTCCCCAGCTACCTCAGCATGGACCACAACTACCGACAAGCAATTTCCTTGGTAGAGCAGTCGGATCAACTGGTCAATCGCGCCACCAGTTCCGCTGATATTAGCTTGGGAGGAGAAAAGGTCAAGTTAGCCCAAACGCATTTGGATGCCTTACCTGTTTGGTTTTTAGGCTATAGCCCCCGAACCTATTGTGGGTTCTTTCAGTGCGGTTGGCGCTTCACGTTGGATGAGTTTGAAACAGCCCGCAAAAGTATTGGGCGGATGGAAGCGAAAGTGTTTCAAGAGCAGAATGCTCAAACACAATTAGGAGCGAGTGACAAAGCGCTGAATACTGCCAAGCAGGAATATCAACAAGCCAAAGCTTCCGCTGCCAAAGCAGATGCGATCGCTGACTGGCAAACGGCGATCGACCAGTTGCAGCAAGTTCCCTCTTCTACCTTGGCGGGTCGGATGGCTCAAACTAAATTGGTGGCCAGTCAACGGGATTTCGAGCAAGTTACAGGTTTTGCTGCTGGTAGTGCCCGCACCGATACATTAATGAATGCTGGAATGCAGTTAGCCTTGAGAGCCGCCCAACTTGGCCAAAATTCTCCCCATCAAGCCGCAAAATGGGAGCAGATAGTAGCGTTATGGGAAGATGCAGTTACACAAGTGGAGCAGGCTAGTTTGGCCGATCCCGGCTATGTAGCCTCCCGGTCTTTATTGGCAGATTACAAGAAAAATTTGGCGATCGTGCGAATTCGACTAGAGGCGGAACGAGACTCTGCCGCAGCCCTAGAAGCAGCACAAAGGACGACTCGCTCGTTTTTAGCGTCTGCTACAAGGGAAAACTTCTCTACCAATCGGGGCTATCTCCTCAGCGAACTGCAAGGCATTAGGGATCAACTGGGCAAGGTTCAGCCTGGAACAACAGCTTATGCTGAAGCCCAGGCGCTGTCACAATCAGCTCAGAAGAAATTGCAGCAATTACAGCCATGAAAGGTAAGGAGTCAGGAGCGAAGGGTGAGAAGGTAGCGATCGCTCATCTTCAGCACTCACCCCTAGATTGAGGATCAAACTCAGCCGCAGCATTAAGGTTGAAAAACAGCTCGTAATAAACCTATGCTGATCCACATCATTGCCGATTATGGACAAGGCGACCTCGCTTTTGCGGAAGTCGTGCAGCGCATCAGACTGTATTTACCAGACGCTGAACCGATCCTTACGCCTGTTCCCGCCTTTTCTACGCTAGCAGCGGGCTTTTGTGTGGCCCAGCTAGGTCTCAATGAAGCTCCCGCTGGCACTATCATTTATCACAACGTTGCGCCTCGCCAGGATGATGAGCAAGCCCGTACAGAAAATGCTGGGGAGAGGCTGGCTTTTGCCCGCCTGCCCAATGGAGTACGGGTCATGGGGGTCAATGCAGGGCACGCCTTCTCCTTTGTGCGGGATGCGGCAGCAGAGTTGCGTTGGGCTGCAGTAGCTGCTGAAGGCTCCCAGTTTCGATCGCGGGATCTCTTTCCTCAAGCCGCTGCTGCGATCGCTCTAGGGCAACCAGAAGCGCTAGATGATGTCCTAGAGCCGACGGATATTCCTGATATCCCAGAGAACTGTATCGCTTACATTGATGGTTACGGCAACTTAAAGACCACTATTAAACAGAGCGATCGCAAAGCTGAGGTTGGCTCCGCAATCTCTGTGCGGATTGGGGACACAGAGCAAACCGCGATCGCCAGTGATGGTAGTTTTGCTGTAGAACCAGGACAGATCGCCTTTGCACCAGGCAGTAGCGGCTGGACAGATTCCGCAGGTCAAGAAACTCAATGGATGGAGTTATTTTTGCGGGGGCACAGTGCTTGGGAAGCATTTGGCAGACCAGCCGTCGGGTCACAGATTCAAATTCGAGAGCGAATTTTAGCTGGCAATAGCGGTCCTGCCTGAATCGAAAAGCCACTATAATGCCGAGAACAGGCGATCGCTGAGCCGCGAATCATGACAGGGACAACTACACTGGGTAACTATCAGTGGCATTACTCTCTAGAAGGTGATTCCAGACAACCACTAGTTTTGTTTTTGCATGGCTTTTTGGGCGACTGTCATGATTTTGACTCTGTCATCTCCTTGCTAGCCAACCAATTTTGCTGCTTAGCCGTGGACTTGCCAGGACATGGCAAAACGAAAGTCAGAGGTGGAAACGAATCTTACACCATGCCGCAGACCGCTCAAGGGTTAATTCAGCTTTTAGAGCAATTAGAGATTTCTACTTGTTCCTTAGTTGGCTATTCTATGGGTGGACGGCTGGCGTTATATCTAGCCATAAATTTTCCCCAGTTTTTTCATCGAGTCGCGATAGAGTCAGCTTCGCCTGGGCTCAAAACTGCTGCCGAGCGATCGCAACGCCGCGACCATGATGCCCGACTCGCCGAGCAATTAGAAACAGAGAATTTTTCCGATTTCCTGAGGCGGTGGTACGACCAACCGCTTTTCACCTCCCTCAAACAGCATCCAGATTTTGAACAAATCGTAGAACGTCGCTTAAACAATCATCCGCAGGAACTGGCCCAATCTCTCCGTTATCTGAGTACAGGGCAGCAACCTTCTTTATGGGAGCGCTTACCAGAGAATCAACTGCCGTTGCTGTTGCTTGTAGGTGAACAGGATACGAAATTTAGAGCTATCAACACAGAAATGGCAAACTTATGTCCTAAAACTACATTGAGCATCTTGCCCAACTGCGGTCATAATATCCACTGGGAAAATCCCCACCGATTTGCTCAGCAACTGAGACAATTTTTGGCGATCGCACCTGATGCTAGCAAGGACACCCAGAGACAAAATCTATGCAATATCAATATTTAGCCGGATTGATTGTTTTTGCAGGCGTTGGCTCCTTTCTGCTCACCGATACCATTGATTTTTTTCGGGACCTAAAACGTCGCGATCGCCGTAGCCGTTGGTATGTAGATCTCCTCCGACTTCTGTTTTTGGCTGGAATTACCACAATTGGTTATAAAATTGCTTCAGAAACATTCCGAAGTTCTCAAGATCAAGTCAGCTTCCTTGCGATCGGTTTGGTAGGAGCAGTTGTAGCCTATTTAGTTACTCAAGGCACTAAGGATCTCAGAAGATCCTAAGGATTCTGTTCTATTGAATATTAGTAGGGGCGTAGCTACTAGGCTTTCCCTAGCTCAACGCCTGAATGCTAAACCCCTACTAATATTCTTAAAGGATATCTGCTTTGTTTAGGGATTGGGTTGATTGAACGAAGCAGTACGAGGTGCCTGATCCAAGTAAGTGTAGACAATGCGAGACACATCCTGGATAAAGTCTCTAGCGGCTGGGTCGTCGTAAGCGCTTTCCACTAAGACAGCGGCGAGATAGTGTTTGCCATTAGGCATGACGACAATTCCAGCATCTCCAAGAAGGAAGCCAATATCTCCAGTTTTATGCGCGATCGTGGCTCCTCGTCCCAACCCGACAGGCAGGAGTTTCCGGTTTTTGACTCGTTGCAAAATGCCGATCGCTTGGGCCTGACTTTTAGAAGAGAGCAACTTCTGCTGATCTAGCATAGCCAACAGGCGAGTCAACTCTTTGGCAGTGGTGGTATTGGTGCCGCGTAAGTCGGGGAGCCAATTGCGAATTACGGTTTTCTCCAGACCCCAACTGCGGAAACGTTGGTTAAGCACCTGGATGCCACCCATGCGCTTGATGATCATGTTGGTGGCGGTGTTGTCGCTGATGGTAATCATCTTCGTGGCGGTTTCCAACGCCGTAAATTTGCTGCCCACAGGGAGATCTTGCATCTCTCCTGAGCCGCCGACAACCATATCTCGCGTCATGGTCAAGGTTTCGTTGAGCTTGATTTTGCCAGCATCTACATCTTGGAAAAAGGCGATCAAGATGGGCAATTTAATAATGCTGGCAGTCGCGTAGACTTTGTCTCCGTTCAAATCCAAATAATTGCCAGTCTCCATATCCAGAAATGAAATTCCGGAGCGAAGAGATGAGTATTTAGAGGTACGGAGCGAGGATACTCGCTGTTGTAACCAAGTTAGAGGTCTCCCTGCCGGGATCAAGCCACCGAAAGTTTCAGGAGGCGGGGCGACAGTGGCGATCGCCTGCGGCACATTACTGGGAGGATCGGCGATCGCAGTCGTGGGCTGGGGGGTGGGCAACTTCACCGTCCATCGCGTCAAGGAACTGCCTCTGACCTGAACTTGCTGCGGGTCCACCGTATATCCCGGCGCTAATTCCACGACGAATCGGGCTGTCTGGGCATTGAACTGACCCGTCCGCACTGCTTGTACGGTACCTCCAATCACTTGGCTGGTTTTGGGTCGTCCCAAGCGGATACCAGGTAGATCAATTACAACACGGCTAGGGTTGGCAATCAGTTGAGCTGTTGGCTGCACTCCTTCATCAGTGCTAATTTCTAACTGATTCTGGCGAGCGTCAAACCGCCAAGATTGCAAAACATCGGCGTGGGCAGGAGCTGAAAGTAAAAGCGTACCGACTAAACCGGGCACAAACCAGGGAAACTTGGCAACTGTTTGCATGTCGAGGGTAGGAAAACGTGTGAGCAGGAGCGAGGAAAATCAAGGTGAAAGCGAAGGAGCCATCTCCCTAGCTATTGAACAATGATTGTGGCGCGATCGCATCCCTGAATAAATTGGAGGAACTGCCTATCAGTCGTATCTCGTTCCTCGTTTGTTCCACTATCTCGACCAAATCTTTAATCTACAATCATGCTCCTGGTAATAAATGTAGCGAACCAGGAATCTCAATAAATGTGAATCAAAAAATCTGAATCAAACTAGAAATTTTAACCCGCTAGTTTTAAGTTGCTAAAACTAAAATCGTAATTAACTAGCTGCCACTGTAGTGATGAGGTCAGCCTTAAACTACTGCGTTGACTGTGAGGCCTGGTTCAGTGAGAAATGCTTGGAGGAGCGCGATCGCTTTAGCAAACACATTTTCGGGGGCGCGATCGCAGGTGCATCCGAGCAGACGTTGTTGGCTGTCACGAATTTCTGATTGCCAAAAGCCCGTAGAAGCAGCGCTGACTTCAATGGCAAATTGTTGTTGAGTCGCGGTACTGACCTGAAAATGCCAGGAACCAGGTGCAGTTGCGGTAACTTTGATGTTCTGCTTTTTGAAGTCAATCTTCATAAAATTCTTTGCTTCATGCTTGCTTCACGATTACTTCATAGTTGTCTCACACTTCCTAGCGTATTTAGTTCAGTAGAATCTGGGATTTTTGATGAAAAATACGGCAAAAGTGCGTAAGTACTCAGTCCAAAATTTTTCTCTCAAAAATCTTTAATTGTTTTTTCGCTTTTGAGGAATAAGTTGCCTGGCGATCGCTTCTCGATTCAAGGCCAGTCTTGAGCTGCTTGCTCTAAAACATAAGCTGATACGGCTTGAACCTGCGGCGCACTTAAACGCTCTTGGAAGGCAGGCATGTTGTTTTTGCCACTAGTTACGAGAGCCGCGATCGCCTCTAAGGAGTCTACTTTATATTTCTTCAGTGCTTTCTGCTTCAGAGTTTTACCGCGACGAATAATATTGCCACCATTGGCATGGCATCCAGCACAGTGAATCTGGAAAAGTTCTGCTCCCTGATTCACATCCGCAGCCCCAGCGGGGCTAGGGGCACCACTCAAAATAATAAGGATCACTATAAGGAGAGCTATTAGTTGCTTCATAAATCAAGTTTTCCTACAATCTAGGCTAAGCAAGAGAAGAAAGTTTTAGTCATCACCCGTTTCCGAGCTAGTTTCTGAGCTTGTTTCGGCTACTTCTCCCATTGCCCATGCTTCTCCATTCTCGATCGCTTCTTGAAGAAAGCGTATGGCTAAGCGTTTGTAAGCACCAGGGCCAACAAATTGTGGATAAGTATGGGAACGACTATAAACCCAGACCAAGTCTTCTCCCTCAAAAATTCGGATATCTTGCAATAGGCTTTTGCATTGCGGTTGCAGAGATTTAGCAGTGTTTAAGGCATCTGTCCAACGGCCAAACTCTTGAGAGAAGTTACGGGTAACAACTTTGAACATCACACTTAGTATTTTTAAGCACCTGCATTAATTTAGTATCCCTCACTTGAGCTTAGATTAAGCAAGGTTTTATCACCAACACTACTTTCATTCATTTCGCGCTCATTGTAAATAAATGAAAACTTTTATCGTGTGTTCCCCAAAAAATTTCTAATTTTTCTGATGAAGCAAATTTTTCTAGTAATACGGTATGGGTTGACTCGAAATAGAGCTGTTTTAGTAGCTCCTAAACATAGAAAAATGGTATAAACCAAGGAGCAAATCAATATATTGGCTACGAGCTGGCATCAAAAAAGTGAAATTTTTATAAAGAGTTTCCATTGCTTTAATCATATTAAATATTCCTTGACATCTAACAGAGTCTTGGAGATAAATGATTAGTATTAGATTTTAGTGGGTATAATCCTCAGATAAAATTAATAAATTTAGGATTTTGAAAGTTTAATATCCAGAGTTGAAAGGGAATTCGGTTGAGCAAGCAATCACTGTATCAGCTCCCTAGTAGTAGCCAGACATGAAGAACGGTAGCCCTTTAGACCTTGATCGATCGCTGCATTTGTCGATTATTACGCAGTTTTATCCCCCCGATTATGCTGCTACCGGACAACTGATTGAAGAACTGGCCTCCCAATTAAGTCATCAAGGAATTGAAGTTCAGGTTTTTACGGGTCAACCGGGATATGCTTTTCAAGCTAAATCGGCTCCAGCGACTGAAAAGGTTGAGCGTGTCCTAGTTCGGCGATCGCGAACTACCCAAATTTGGCCGCAGCGCATCCGGGGAAAAGTAGTTAGTGGTTTGCTATTTTGTCTGCGTTCTGGACTACATTTACTAAAGAATTCTCGACGAGGAAATATTCTTCTCGTTACCACAGCACCTCCGTATTTGCCAGTTCTAGGTCTCTTCGCTAACTTATGCTTTAAGCTGCCTTATATTTGTCTAATTTATGATCTATATCCTGACGTAGCGATTCAACTGAATGTTGTTTCGCAAAAACACTGGTTAGCTCAAATTTGGCATGCAATTAATTGGGCTGTTTGGAGTAGATCGCAGCAGATTATTGTCTTGAGTCCTACCATGAAGCAGCGGATTGCTGATCGGTATCCAGCTTTGAGCGATAAAATTTCAGTGATTCATAGCTGGGCAAATCCCAATACAATTGTGCCGATCGCCAAGCAAGATAATTGGTTTGCAACGCAGCACCATTTAACTGAAAAATTTACGGTGCTTTATTCGGGCAATTTTGGTCGCTGCCATGATATGGAGACCATTTTAGCGGCGGCAGATCACCTCAAAAATGAGGCTGTTCAATTTGTATTTATTGGTAGTGGAGCCCAGTATCAAGGTTGCATTGATCAGGCTCAAAGTCTAGGTCTCAATAATTGCTTGTTTCTGCCTTATCAAGATAAGCAGACCTTGCCCTATTCCTTAACTGCCTGCGATTTGTCCTTGGTGAGCATTAGTCCGGGGATGGAAGGATTGGTCGCTCCTAGTAAACTTTATGGCACGCTGGCCGCTGGGCGTCCTGTCGCCATTATTTGTGAATCCCACTCCTATCTCCGTCAGATGCTAGCAGCGGCTGATTGTGGCCAAGCGTTTGAGAATGGAGATGGTAGCGGTTTAGCTCACTTTATTCGTGACTTGGTTCAGAACCGCGAACTATCAGCGAAGTTAGGGGCAGCAGGGCGGCGTTATCTTTTAACTCACTTTACGCCAGAGATCATTGCCAAGCAATACTCTAATGTGATCAAGGCTCAAACGAAGATTTCCTACCCCGTAGCCGTAAAAGATCCTCTCTCTTTATCTTTCAAGCTGAATCATAGCTGGTTATCTAGACTAGGATTCTCTAGAAAAGCTTGATGGAAGGATGAGGAATGAAAAAGTGCAAAAACATTTAGGGGCATAGTATCTAGCTCAAATCCAGCTCAGAGGGTGACTGGCTGAATACTATGCTCCAAGCTGTGGTTCTGTAATCTACCGAGACTTAACTTAGGTTCGCAGGAACTTCTAGGGGGACAGAATCGCGCTTTTGGGTGTAGTAGCGATTGTAGTAGTCATAGGATTGAGTGGTGTAGCCCTTAATACCATTCGCCACAATGCCTAAGACGGGGGTGGAAGAAATCCTGAGACTATCTAAAGCCATGACCAAGGTTGAGCGATCGGTTTTTCCGAGTCCTACTACCATGATGATTCCATCGGTATAGGTGGCTAAGATGCTACTGTCTGCCAGCCCTAATACGGGAGGAGTATCGTAGATCACTAAGTCAAAGCTCTCCTGCAACTCTTCCATCAGGTTTTGCATTTTTTTGGAGGAGAGCAACTTCGTAGGATCGGGCGGAATTTGCCCTGCGGTAATGATAAAGAGATTTTCGTCACTAGGCGATCGCTGAATCACCTCTTCAGCAGTCACATTGGTAGCGATTAGGTGGCTCAACCCTCGCATATTGGCTAGGCCCAAGTAAGTATGGACTTGGGGGCGGCGCATATCAGCATCGACCAATAAGACTCGCTGACCCATCGCTGCAGCTGCTTTTGCCAGTTGTAGGGAGATCGTGGATTTGCCTTCCGCAGGAACTGCCGACCCTACGACTAGGGAGCGGATAGGAGTATCTGATCCTAATAAACGAACATTTGTATAAAGCGATCGGAAGGATTCTAAGAAAGGAGAAGTGGTGTAATGGCTAGGACTGGCAATGGGGGCATTTTCCAGATTGAAGGTTTCTAATTGCGATTGCTCGCTAAACTCAGGAGCAAGGTTCTGCTCTGGTAAGGTGAAGCGAGGAGCCACGACACCATACGCAGGTTCGGGTAAACGTTTTTGAAACGGCACCACTCCTAACAGTGGTAACCGGGTCAAATCTTTTAGATCGGTGGGAGAATGAAAAACGTTGTCTAGCTTTTCGGTGAGTAACGCGGCTCCAGTTCCCAGAAGTAAGCCTGCGACAACACCCAGAGCTAAATTGCGAGGAGTATTGGGCGAAATCGGTTGCTGTGGTTCTTGGGGGGCCGAAATAACTTGCCACGGAATGGCTTTCTGGGATGCTTCAATTTGCAGCGTTTCTTTGGTGCCCAAGAAGCGATTTAAGCTTTCAGTGGCGACCTTTAGTTCTCGTTGTAAGTCAGTGTATTGTCTGGCCAGCGCTGGGACAAGCTCAAAGTTTTGCTTTAGGTTGCGCTCTACTTCTGCAAGGGCCAAATTCCGCATTTGCAGCACTTGCACTTGATTGGCTGTATTCACCAACTGCTTACTGAGGTCTAAAGAGATAGAGGTTAAATTACCATCCGCACCGCTGGGTCGCGCCTGGTTGCCCAAGACCTTTTGGGATTCTTCGCCTAGAAGGGCTTCTAACTGCTGCTTCTTGTCTTCTAGGATTTGAATATTAGGACTGGTCGGTTGAAAGCGAGCTAACTCAACCGCGATTTGAGCTTCCACTTCCTGAATTTGATTCAGGAGTTGTTGGTAGCGGGGAGATTCACTCAAAGAGGCAGCAGCGATCGCCTCTGTTGGGCGGTATCCTACTTGATTTTGTAAGGTGCCGTAGAGGGATTGAGCCTCAATGAGTTGCGTACGAGCTTCTTGCTGTTGTTTTTCTACATCACTAATGAGTTCAGATAGTTCATTGCCTCGTGACTCTGGATCAATGAGACTGTATCTTTGACGAAATTTTTCCAGCTCTTCTTGCAGGCTGCTAACTCGTTTGCGCAGCTTTGGCAATTGTCCATCGACAAACTGAGTGCCTTGCTGCAAGCTAACTTGTCGCTGTTGCACACCATAGTTGAGGTACAAATCTGACAAGCCTTCGAGGACCGTGTGCACCTTCTTGGGATCGGAGTCGCGGTAGCTGACTAGAAGGATTTTGGTGTTGCTGAGCTGAGTAATGGTGAGATTACTCACTAAGGAACCATAGTTGAGGTCGGGATATAGCTTCTGCAACTTTGATACTGCCGGAGCTAATAATCCAGGGCTGCGCAGCACCTCAATTTGAGTTGCGTAGTCAAAGGTGGGTTGGAGGGCGTTTTGATTCTCTTGTAATAACTGCTGGGGAGATGGCGTATCGGTGACAGGTTCCACCAAAACTTGAAAGTCACCCTTGTAGATTGGGGTTTGACTCCAAGTCCATCCCCAAGTGGTTGCTGTGACTGCGATCGCCACACTCGCCACAATCAACGCTCTACGGCGTAAAACCTCTAGAAAGCTTTTAAGATCAAGCTCGTCCTTGGGGGCATAGTAGGGCTGGGGAGCGTAGTATGTCAGGGGCAGAGCCTGAGGTTGTAGTTCGCCAGGTGGCTGGAGATTTCCTGGTACTAAAGAATAGGGGGATGGTTCCATCTGCATAATTTGCCTACTATTTACCCTAGAAATGAATCAAGCCGAAATCACAAGCCGAGGAGCCGAAATAAACCAAAACCACCAGTAAGGGGTGAAAGTACAGTCCCGATCGCGTCTGAAACTCCAGAAATGCCTGAGCGCTTCACAACAATGGTGTCGTTGTTTCGAAGAGGCGGGTTGTCTTTGTCGTTCAATCCCTTGGAAAAGTTAATCGCGACTTGTTGCCTGGACACAGTGCCGTTGGGGTTTAGCCGAATCAGTTCTACCGATCCCTTTTTGGCTCGGCGATTAAAGCCACCTGCGGCGAGCAGTCCTTGATTGAGGGGGGTGTTGGGGGGCACTTCGACCACACCGGGCTGTACCACTTCACCTACGACATTGATTGTGATCTTGTTAGGCGAAAAACTAGCTGAAGCTAGCTCTGTTACTTCCGTGGGAGTCATGGCGGTCGCGGTAGGAATCGCGATGGTATCTCCTTCTTGCAGGGGGATATCTTGACGTACATCTCCAGCCTGCAATAGCTTCCAGAGATCAACATCAATGACTTGGTCAGCCCCCGTTTTGGTTAACCGTCGTAGCTGAATCCGTCGAATGTCTGCTGACTGGGTAATCCCTCCGGCTACCTGAATGGCTCGCGTTACAGTTGGCATTTGTACGCCACCACCTGCCTCGGCCTGCCCATCCATGTTTCCAGTCAAGGTATAAGGTCCGGGACGATTCACTTGCCCCACAACCGCGATGCGTAAAGGCTCGGCTTTACTGGCCGCAAAGCTAGCAGCTGCTAATTGGTTAGCTTCCGCTAAATTGACAACTGTTTGAGTCGGGATAAAAATAGTGTCTCCGTCTTGGAGCAACAGGTCTTGCCGTAAGTCTCCCGTTTGCAGGAGTTGCCAAAGATCGACTGTCAACACTTGCTCCCCACCAACATTGAGCGGACGAGCCCGTCGCACTTGTACCTGGCGGGTATCAGCGGCTTGAGTAATCCCTCCCGCCAATTGCACCGCGCGAGTGACCGTAGGCACCCCTTGCTCCCCGCTCGGAGACACTGTGTAGGAACCGGGATGGCTGACCTCTCCCGCGATCGCAATTTTTAAGGGCCGCGCTCCAAGGAGAGTAATTGTGACAATGGGCCGCTTAATAATTGGGGCATACTTAGCCGAAAGGACGGCAGAGGCTTGCTTGAGGGTCATGCCTTGAACGGGTATGGTGCCGATCAGCGGTAAATTCAACGAACCATCCGAGAGAACTTGGTGTTCTCCGCTATACTCCGGAACTTGGAAAATATCTAAACGAACGCGATCGCCTGCCCCTAACTGGTAGCCATCTGGGGTGGAATAGGTAGGTGTCAGGCTCGGAGGAGCCGCGTTGGCGGGGGTCAGACTGGCAGGAGCTAAGCTAGGAGAAGCCGTTGCAGGTATGGGGAGCGACATTTGTGCCCATCCTGGAGCCGCTGCACTGCTGAGCAGCAACAAGCTAAAAGTAATCTGACTCAACGAAAAACTGATGTTATTGTCGTTTTGACCCATTGGAAGCCGACTGCCCTTTTTCCTTCATGGTTTATATGAGATAGCGATCGCACCTGATAAATATTTAGTAAATGTCTGGACTTAGTTAAGCATGACGCTGCCCTAAAGTGCTGTAATGGTTAACCAGTTGCTACCAGTAATCAAATTTTGAGGGGTTGCCTTGGCTTTGGTGCTTAAGCTTTGTCGCTTAATTAGGGCAGAGGGATAGCAGACGATTTGGCAGCATCAAGACTTTTCAATAAACAATGGCATACTTTTGCAAAACTAGATGAGTTATTTAGAAATAGTTCAACTATTTAGAATTAGTTAAACATCCCTAGTGAATCTTCGGATCTAGCTCCCCTATACTCGTTACTAGTTCGGGCATGGCAAGGCAAATCCGGATTCCTAGCAGTAGTCCCTGGATCACTGAGAACAGCAATTGGGTCAGCATCGAGAAAATCAGGTGAGACAAGTATTACGGCAGGTTCAACGGCTCATCAAGACCATCTGGTTCCGGTTGCAAGGCTGGTTGTCAGGAAAACCCCGACAACGCTCTTTCTACCAGCGCCAGACTCCCTTTAGTTGGGTGATCCCCGGTAGACTAGCTGTCGGAGGTTTGCCACAAGCAGAAGATCACCCCCGCTTGGTTGCGGCCAACATCAAGGTAGTTCTGTCTCTCTGTGCTGAGATTGAAGGTTGCTTACCGGAAAAGATTATTCAAGATTTCAATTGTCTGCGGTTCATTGTGCCAGATCGCTACTACACCACTCAGTTAGAGGTGCATCAACTAGCTAAGGCAGTAGAGATTGTGCATCAGAGTGTGCAGAACCAGCTCCCTATCTATGTTCACTGTCTAGCGGGAATCGAGCGATCGCCAACCGTCTGTCTGGCCTATCTCTGCCTCTACCAAAATTTGGAGCTGTGGGAAGCGCTAAATTGGCTCAAGCAGGTGCACCCTTCGACTATGCCTAATGAGTCCCAACTGCGAACCCTCCGGGAGTTTTTGCAAGTCAGGCAAAATTAATAAGCTTTTTTAACAAGTCTTAACTTCTTCAGTCTAGATTTAAAGATTATTTTTATTAAATTTTTGCTAAGTTCGACATCGCTTAAGTAAAGCATTTTTGTAGAGACACAATAGTTGATTGTCCTTAAACTTTTCCCTGAGAGCAAAGTAATACAACTTCAGTCTTGGGGTTATTTTTGATCAGTTGCTCAGGGGCGATCGCGATAGGTTTTAATTGCTACTTGTTTGATTAATCACATAGTTTTTGAACTTTACCTGTGTTTAGGCATCTGTGTAGGTAGAAGCTTCACTAAGTTTTAGTTACGCTTTACTCCTTTCAGCAGTTCAGCCACATTAGCCTTCTCAAGTATCCTAAGGCTGATGCAGGAAATGTTTTGGCAGACAAGGAGCAAGAATGTCGGAGCGAGTACTGGTTGTTGGGGCTACAGGAGGAGTTGGGCAATTAGTTGTAGCCAAACTACTGGAGAAAGGATTCTCTGTGCGAGCCTTAACTCGTAACTCTGCCAAAGCTCAGAAAATGTTTGGCGATCGCGTAGAAACAGCAGTGGGCGATATTCGTCAAGCAGAAACGCTGCCTGCGGCAATGCCAGATATTACTCACATCATTTGTTGTACTGGAACCACTGCTTTTCCTTCGGCTCGCTGGGAATTTGATTTGCCTCCACAAAATCAGTTGCAGCGCCTACAAGCCTGGGGAAAGATTTATTTCGATGCCAATTATCGCAATGCCAAAGCGAAGAATAATCCAGAGAAAGTAGATGCTGAAGGGGTTGCCCATCTGGTTAATGCGGCTCCTAAAAACCTCCAGCGATTTGTTTTTGTTTCCTCTTGTGGGGTAGAGCATAAAGATAAACCGCCCTACAACTTATTGAATGCTTATGGCGTATTGGATGCGAAAGAGAAGGGAGAGCAAGCGATCGCGCGCTCAGGTTTACCCTACACCATCATCCGACCGGGACGACTGATTGATGGTCCTTATACTTCCTATGATCTCAATACCTTGCTGAAGGCAACCACCGGAGGTAAGCAGGGAGTGGTACTAGGAACAGGAGATCGATTATCGGGGCAGACGAGTCGGATTGATGTGGCGGCTGCTTGTGTGGAATGTCTGAGCAGTGCAGCAACAGTCAGGAAAGTATTTGAAATTGTGAATCAAGGTACGAGACCACCAGCTCTCAGCTGGACAGAACTATTCGCCCAAATAGCTTGAGGTAAGCATCTAAAGTTAAGCACTTGAGGCGATCGCTACTTCTTGAATTAAAAGTATGAAAATCTGGCTATGTAGTGTTATGACCAGAAAGTCATTTTGGTAGTCGCTGGCTTCCAACTGCATTTCCCTAAACCGATTGCTCTGGCGGAGCTGGTCACAGCAATTACGAGCTTAAAGACAGTAGTGTCACTGTTATAGGCTTCTTGCGGGCTAGTTTAATAGATGGTTCTCAAGATGAGACCAATTAATCAGAAATTAGTCTCACAATTAATTACTAAGACTCGTTTTTAGACCAAACTTGAGACTCTTAGTCCAAGAAAGGACGAATTGGCATAGATTTCAATCGGCTTTTTCCAAGCAGGGTTGAGCTATACCTTTTTCGTTTCAGGGCGTACTGTATGCCACGAAAGTTTGATCTCAATCAGTCCTAACAAGACTCAAAAATAGACTCGTGATGAGACTAGTAGTCCACAAAAGAGACAAGCATTCTTTCGAGATCAGGGATAACTGCTACAACTCCACTTTGGAAGAAGGAACTTGCCTGGAGGTCGTTTAGCATTAGAACTTTCTCTAAGCACTCCTAGCAAAGCGAATCTCTTTAAACTCATCCTGTCAGTTCGGCGATCGCATTCAGCAGTTCGTAAATATCTAATGGTTTGACCATATATTTCTGGAAACCGGATACTAATGCTCCTTCGTTATACGCTCGCTCTGAAAGCTTAGTACTGTAGCCCGTCATCGCGATCGCTGGCAAAATTTTAGGAGAATTTTTCTGCAAGTTTCTGATTTGCTTGAGCAGATCGTAACCGTCGCCATCGGGAAGTTGGATATCAGTAATGAGAATATCGGGTTCAAAAGATTGCAGTACTTCTAGAGCCTCGCGGACTGTGCCTGCTACCCTCACCTGGGTTCGCCCTTGACTCAAAAGCAGACTGAACAATTCTGCTGTGTCCGAGTTATCTTCAACGACCAAGATCGACAAGTCGTTGAGGAGTTCTAGAGTACTTAGCGCTTCACTCATCGGGTTGATGTGTTGCGGTGTACGCAATTATTCAAAAAGCCAGAGTTATTTGTAGATAAGGCTTTTGTTTGTTGCCTTAAGCGGTTTGGACTAAAAATGGACTAAATTTTAACCCTTGTTTTGAGTTGCTTGGCTTGCCCCAATAGGCTTTGCGATCGCGTAACTCAACTATAAACCGAGATGCCCAATTCGCTTCTACAAACTATTTCGAGGCAGAGCATCTGTCAGCATCTATCGATTTGTGGCTTTTCCTTCCTAGCATGAGCCTCCTAGATAACCCAACCTGGACCCTGGATCAAAAGGCTATTACTATTGCCGATTTAGCTTGTCTTGCAGCAAGACTTATATTCTCCAAACGAGTCTTATTAAAAGATTATCAATACTGAAATGAGACGAGTTTTGCATTTCTCCGTGTGGGATGAAAACTGTAGCGCCAGGTCTGATGCTGGCCGCTTAATATCAGGACAACCCCAAAGAATTGCCCTTATCCATTTCACCTGTCCTGCAACTATGCAATGCCCAAACTTCTAGCCCTACCCAGGAATAGGGTAAAAATCAGATCGTAAAAGGCTCGATCGCGTAGTTCTTCCATTTCCGTTGCACCCGCTCCGACACGTAAGGTCGAATCACGAACTGTGGCGGTTTACCTGCTTTGACATCGATCCGTAAAAAAGAATAAGGCCGTCGCTTTTGAGTGCCAGCTCCAGTTCTGCCTACATAGAGCAGCGATCGCGCTACCAAACGATCATCAGGGCTAGCAATAGTGCTGATAGACTCTTGCAGTTCTGGTCCTTCCAATCTCTGGCGACGCAGACTAAAACCACTGCCTCCACAAACGATCCAGTTGAGATGAGAATCGGCATGACCTGTGTCTAGGGTGCGGAGGTATTCCAAGCAGTGAGCGTGTCCATTGAGAACTAAATCTACCAAGGGAGCACCATCAGGCAAGGGCCCTAGCTCAGCCGCTACTGCATCTAAAACTTGGCGCAAGCGGTGACGAATCGCTAAGGTTTGACCTTGGTGCCATTTGGTTGCTTCCGTGACATAAGGAGGATGGTGGAAATAGAGCACACGTCCCCGCACTGCTTCTGTGTGCCAAGACTCAACCAGTCGTTGTTTCAGCCAATCCAGTTGCTCCTGATCTACAACCACAGTTTCGTCGGCTGCTAATTGTTTTTCAATATCTAACTTGGCTTCTTCCAGTTGCTCCAACTTAGTGCGCATGTCATCTAGGCGCTCAGCTTCTTCCGGTTGGTTAGGCTTCAGTGTCGTGGAAGTCGCTAGGATTTGTTGTTTTTGCTGCTCTAATTCATCTCGTTGTTTTTCTAAGACATGGCGGTAAGCTCTGCCTTCTCCTGTCGTGGGTAAAGGGAGCGGTGCATTAAATGTATTAGAGTCAAGCGCAAAGAAATCGATGCCGCCATAGCGAAAGGTGTAATAGCGATTCGGCAATCGCGTAAACTGCCCCGGATCGTAACGGAGGGACAAACCTGTATCTGTTTTTGCGGTGTAATGAGCGTCTAGATGTTGAGCGATCGCTTGAGGCGAACCGAGTCGATTTAAGCAATCTAAAAATGCCTGAGCATATACCTTGCCTTGCCCAGAACCGCGCCAACCAATATCAAAGTCTAAGTGGGATTGCAGTAAGCGACGGAACGGCAAGGTTGCCTGCACCAGCAAGCCCAAGGCTAACGGTAGGTCATAGTAATCATGATTGCCAGGAGTAGGAAGAAAAGGAAAGTTGAACACCATGCGATCGTAAGGAATTTTTTCTGGTCGCTCCCCTCCGACTAGAAACTCACGATACGGCTCAATAAAATTCTTCAGATAGTACTCACTCGCACCTACCAAATAGATCACATCGCCTGTGTGCAACACAAAACGACAATTCTCTTGCTGCGCCAGCATCTGCTCTGCTACTTGTCGTTGAGGACTGTGTCCACGGTGTTCTCCAGATCCACTATCCCCCACCACTAAAAAAGAGAAATCTGTATCTTCCGCTCCTCCATCCTCAATGACCAACCGAGTTTGATCAATTCCTCGCTCCAGCACCAGTGGATCTTGCCACCGAACTCGCTGCTGCATTTGGCGAATCTTGTCAGCGATCGGCGGGTCAGAAACAAATTTCATACGGCATCATTTCCAAAGGAGGGAATTTGACCAACGTGAGCTTCAAGTTGCAACACTAGACTACCTTCTTGAATCTCCAACTGATGAACTCGCACTACCATATCTTCCCATTTGAGGTAGGGCAACTCCATCAGCTCTTTCATTTTCTTGAAGAAGGCAAAAGTCAGCCCAAAGGGTAATCCTTGACCGGGATGACAACGGAATTCTTCTAATAAAACAGGCCGCTCTTCGGTTCGAGGGTATATTACAGCCGAAAACCTAGTTCGCTGTTCTTGACCGTTCTCATTTCGCACCACATTTGCCATAAATTGAATTTTGCCGCCGCTCAACAATTGAATCTCCATAGGCGGCTGCAATTCCACCGTCACTATTTGACCGTCTACATTCAGATCCCAAGGAGACAAATATTGCTTGAGGGCATCCGAGTTTAAAGTTTGGTTGAGGTCTACTTCTGTCAGCACAACTCGAACCGTTGTATCGACGGGATGGTCTAGCTTGAGCTTGCCGAACAGCGCACTTAGCGGGTTAATAGCTACTCCTTGCGTATGCACCTCTAGCTCTTGCACCCGGACATCAGGTTGCACCACCAGTCCTTGACCTGTCACAGAAACTTGCTTGGCCTGTCCCTGCACAATTTTCCCTAGATCAGTGCGTACATCTACCGCGATCGCGTCCGCAGCATCTAATTGGCTAGCCAACCCCGCTTCCACGACTTGAGCCAGTACTTGTTCTTCTAAACGCGGTTCTTCTGACATAAGTATGTTGTCCTAAATACTTTGATTTTTTATCAAATAAAAACAACGCCCCCCCTGGACGTTGCTTTAAAGTTTTGATCTTAAGGAACTCACCCGCAATCACAAGGAATTATCGAAACAGTTAGTAAACGCCTTCCTGACGGTTAAGACGCTCGTCATGCTTCAGAATGACCCAAATTGCATGGATGCTGCCAGGTAACCAACCCAACAAAGTCAGCACAATATTGATGATCAAAGTAGGACCAATTCCCACAGTCAGGAAGATGCCTAGAGGAGGCACCAAAATACCTGCAAGAATGCGAACCAGTTTCATAGAATTCCTTCCGTTTGTTAAATTTGTTTTGTCTGTATTCTCCTAGACCCACCGCTCGAAATACTCCGTCGAATGGGCTATTTCATCACCAGGGCTGGGTAGATCCAGCCAGGGCAAATTTAGAGCCAGCGTGTAGCGGTAGAAACTAAACTTCGGTTTTTAGATCCACACTTCTCTCAGCAAAGTATCGATTCATGAAAGTGCTGACGAAAGACAGGATCACGGGACCGAGCAAGAAGGCAATCAAACCATCGACTCTGAATCCGGGAACTAAGACAGATGAGAGCCAGAAACAAAGACCGTTCACAACGAGCGAAAAAGCTCCCAAGGAGACAAAATTCAGAGGCAGGGAGAGCACGCTTAAAACAGGCTTGACACCAGCGTTCACTAGACCGATCGCGATCGCCGCAATTAAAGCAGCCGGGAAGGTTGCAATATCAACGCCTGGAACGGCTAAATCCACTACCAGCAAACTCAATGCAGTCGCGACCAGCGTTAAAAGATTACTAATCATCTTGGTTTTCCCTTAAACACAACAGTAAAACGCTTTAAAAGTTCTACGTTGATCGTGCAAGACCCAACCTGTCTATAACCTCTCTAAGAAGACAGATCTTCCAGTGGGGCTTAAGTCGTAGAAATCCATCGACCCAAATGCTGACTAATGCCGACACTGAAGCCTAAACCTCGTTTAAGATGTTTGGCGGAACAGGCGCTCTAATTAAAAAATGTGATGAGTCGAAAGCGGTGGGTTGTTTTAGCTCTGGCCTTGCTGATGATTGGACTGGCTTGGGTGGGCGTCCTTGGTGCGCGGAGTGGTTTAGTAGTGCGTCAGATAGCGCGGAGCGATGTGCCCCTAATTTATCTGGCTCCCCAAAACCAGACTCGTGTTCCTGGAGTGCTGATTGCTCATGGCTTTGCGGGTTCTAAGCAACTGATGTTGGGCTATGGGCATGTATTAGCGCATGCTGGTTATGGAGTGATGCTGTGGGATTTCTCTGGGCATGGTGGCAGTACGCTACCTCAGCGTGATTCTTTGCAAGCAGATTTACAAGTGGCATATGAGGCGCTGGTGGCTCAGCCAGAGATCGATGCGACTCGGTTGGCGCTGTTGGGTCACTCAATGGGCAGCGGATCTGTAATGACGGCTGGCATTCAACAAGCCGATCGCTTTGCTGCTACTGTAGCGATCTCCCCTACGGGAGCCAAAGTCACACCCGAATCACCCCGAAACTTACAACTCCAGGCAGGCAGTTGGGAAGGTGGGTTCATTACCAATGCCGAACGATTGCTAGACAGAGCAGGTGGAGAAAATGAGAACTTAGCAGCAGGACAAGGGCGATCGCTCGTGCTGATTCCTAAAGCCGAACACATTACAATTCTGTTTCGTCAGGCGAGTCACCAAGCCGCTTTACGTTGGCTGGATGCTACCTTTGGTCGTCAAAGCTCCAGTCTATATATAGATCGGCGCATGGCTTGGTACGGGTTGCATCTCCTGGGTTGGTTGCTCGCGATGGGAGCGATATTGCCATCTTTTGCAAGGTCGAGCCCCGCGTTGAGCCAGGTTAGTAAATTTCAGGTGCGATCGCCGATTCGTCGTTGGGGCAGCTTGCTGGTTTCGGCTTTGGCAGCCAGCGGCACCATCCCGTTGCTAGGAGGCGGGAAAAACTTAGCAGCACTGGGGGGTGTGCAAGTCGGAGGAGCAGTGGCGCTGTGGTTTGGCATTGCAGGAATTCTCTGGCTAGGACTGCTAACCCAATTTCTGCGACCGACGCTTCGCGCTCTGCTGTTAGGTTTCTCGGTCTTCGCGCTCTTGTGGATTGGCTTTGGCCTGATGGCTCAACTCGTCTGGTTGCAATGGTGGCTCATTCCGACTCGCTTAGCCCTTTGGCCTTGGCTAGCCCTGGGGTTTTTACCGTGGTTTTTAGCCTCTGGTATGGCTCAGCAGGATATTTCAGGTGGTTCCCGAATTGTATGGTGGTTGGGTCAGAGCATTGCCCTAGTCCTAGGAATTTTTCTGATGCTGCAATTTTCTCCCCAACTGGGTTTTCTCTATATCTTGCTGCCTCTGTTTCCACTGTTTATGGCTCTCTTTGCTTATGTGGCAGCTCTACTCAACAATACTTGGGGTTATGCTTTAGGCTGTGCGTTGTTCTTTGGGTGGGCGATCGCGGCAGCTTTTCCCCTCGCTTCATAAGCAAGCAAAAGCCTCTGCGACTGACGCAGAGGCTCGAATTTCTCAGAAACTATTTAACAAAAACCAGATCTCAAACTCTAGCCGTATCAAATTAGAGTTTAGTAGACACCACGACGGCCACTAACAGCGTAGTAAATAAAGAGAGCCACGATCGCGCCTAAAACAGCAACCAAAATACCACCTAAGCTTAAGCCAGCCGAAGTTAAGGCCAGCGATCCTGTCGTGAGGAAGCTAAAGAGGCTACCACCCACAAAGGCACCAATAATTCCTAACAACATTGTGCCGAGGATACCGCCACCCTGACTACCAGGATAGATAGCTTTAGCAATGGCACCCGCGATTAAACCTAATACGATCCAAGCCAAAATATTCATCTTTGTTCTCCTTTCTTAAAAACTATGGGTTCTAAATAAACGTTCTAAATTTGATGCAATGAATCTTGAACACATTTATAAGTTATCGAATCACCTAGGACTTTCCGAACTATCACAAGAGAGAAAGCTATTCTTGCCTGCGGCAGAGTTTGGTTCAGTTCGGTCTCTACCTATGCGTAGAGTGGTGGCAAAAAAATAGGGGCAGCAACCCTTTGGAAGTTACTGTCCCAGAATTAGATAGTACTCGCTATCTAAACTTGCTATTTAGCTATTTAAGCGATCGCTTATGCAGGAATTAGCACAGTATCGATAATATGAATGACACCATTATCAGCAGCAACATCGGGAGTTGTGACTGTGGAATCATTAATTTTGACACCACTGGAAGCATCAATTTTCACATCTGAACCTTCAACGGTAGTCGCTGATTTCAGCTTAGTGACATCCGCTGCCATCACTTTTCCAGAGACGACATGATAGGTCAAGATTTTTGTGAGCTTAGGCACATCTTGAAGTAGTGCATCTACAGTTCCTGCGGGAAGCTTAGCAAATGCTTCGTCGGTCGGTGCAAAGACTGTAAATGGACCTTCACCTTTAAGTGTATCGACTAAATTGGCAGCCTTGACTGCGGCAACTAGGGTGCTGAATGAACCAGCATTAACGGCAGTATCAACAATGTCAGCCACGTATTCACCTAGTTTTTTGTCTCTGTTGATCAGCTTAGACTACTTCTCGAAAAATAGCTCTTACTATTTCAAAATTCCTAAATCCGTTGAAGTAAATCATCAAAAATCTGGTGTTTTAATCTGTTTTTAATCAAGCAATAACTAAATGTGCTTTTGAATCCTCAGCAAAAATTAGCCATAGCAATCTGGATTATCAAAAATTTTGCATATCTACCCATTTAGGATGAAGCTAAACTTTAGTGTTAGGTGCTCAGTACAATATTGCATTAACTTATATGGAATTTTGAGTTAGTTCAAACACTCTAAAATCCAACATATAGCAATTCTAAATGGGTGTACTTCTCCAACTCACCT
This sequence comes from Trichocoleus sp. FACHB-262, assembly GCF_014696035.1. Lineage (NCBI taxonomy): Bacteria > Bacillati > Cyanobacteriota > Cyanophyceae > Leptolyngbyales > Trichocoleusaceae > Trichocoleus > Trichocoleus sp. FACHB-262. Next base: position 125,896 of record NZ_JACJPK010000074.1, read on the forward strand.
CTACCGATGCGGCCCTAAACTCATTACTATCCTTTCCAGGTCACATAGTTCTGATGACGGTTTGTGCGGAAGAATATCGCCAACTTTTGCAAAATCAAGGTTTTCAATTTTGTCCGGTTGATGCCACCTCTGATTTGGCAATTTTGGCCTGCCCTATCGCAGATGACCAAGGGATAATAGGAGACTTGTGGCTATTTAAGCAATCCACAGAAGCATTTACTAAACCAGAAATTGGCCTAGTGCACCAAGTTGCCAATCAATGTGCGATCGCGATTCGGCAAGCCCGTCTCTATCAGGCAGCGCAACAGCAAGTTGAAGAACTAGAGCGCTTAAATCATCTAAAGGATGATTTCCTGAACACAGTCTCCCACGAATTACGCACACCGCTGACCAGCACCAGAATGGCAATTCAACTGCTAGAAATCACCCTCAAGCAGCCAGAAATAAGCAAAGCAAAAGCAACCCATTATCTTCAAATCCTTCGCAATGAGTGCCAGCGAGAGATGCGACTCATTCATGATCTGCTAGATTTAGCGCGTCTTGATGCGAATATCGATCCCTTAGCATTAACGATCGCGAATCTAGGCGAATGGATTATCTCACATCTTGCACCTTGTGATGTGAACCTCCCATCCTTGCTTCTGTAACAACCTTCGCTTTTGCGCGACTTCCTCAAGGAGCAGAGCAATAACTACTTCACTCAGGCAGACT
>NZ_JACJPK010000075.1:0-24875 GCF_014696035.1 Trichocoleus sp. FACHB-262
TCTCTAGCTGGTACGCCCCGGCCATATTGATTGCTTGAACTCCACACCAGCTTTGTAGCATCTGTAGCTCTACTTTGAAGAATTGGTATAAGGTCTCAATGCCCCACCGCTTGGCATAATCAGTGATGGCAGATTTAGGAGCAGACTGAGTGGCAACGATGAGCAACGAACCGTCTTCTAGGCGCAAAGCCGTAATGTAGACCCAATGCCCCCAAAGCTGCCGTTTTTGGCGCAGCACTTTGTGTGGTCCTGGTTGTAAATCCTGAAAGACCACCTTGGCTTTGAGGTTTTGACCACCCTGCTTGAGCTGGTGGTTCTCACAGATACAGATGCGGAAGGGCCTGAGTGGGACTTTGAGGAGATAGCCCAACCAGTCGTTGCCCACAAACTCTCGGTCGGCAGTCAGACAAGCAATTTCTCGCTCTCCAAAGCGCTCCAGAAACTGGTTGCACAAGCTCTGCGCTCATCCGTGTTGGAATTGCCCGGTTTGTCGAGCAAGCACCACACTAGGGGAAAAGCCACTCCTTCATGCCCCCCCAGCATCAGAACGTTGAAGATGCGTTACCCAAATTGCTACTGCGTCTGGTCAATGGAGAGCACCCACGGTTCTGGAATCGCCATCAGAGCAACCACCACCTGAGCAATCTCAGCATAGTCCATTTCATAGTCGCGAAAGAATCTCTGAAGACGTTTATAGTGCGAATCAGTTTGAGCCCTGCCGCCGAAGACAGTTGCAAGTTCAGCAAAGTTAATGGTTTTAACGCGCAGCGGAGCGATCAGAAAAGCGGCAAGAAAACTCAGTCTGGCTCCATGCCAAGCGAGGTGAGGACACAAGGCATCTCGAAGTAGAGTAACCTGATGCATTAGGGTTTCATGTTCTGAATGTGGTAATTCTCATAAAACCCTTTTCTTGCAACCGTTTGCAAGCTTTTGTCCTGTTACTTAGCTACAAAACATACAGTCACGACCCTTCGCATAAACCTTATACTTTCCTAAAGTTCGCCGTCTTTCCAAGGGTGAATCAGGAAAGAGGGCGATCGCTTAATCACAAGCTCTATGAGCATTCTCAAATCTTGCACCTTATGATTTGAACCTCCCATCCCTGCTTCTGTAGTAACAGTCGCTTTTGTTCAACTTCCTGGAGCAGCAGAGCGACCACAATTTCGGGTAGGCAGGCTTCGAGCACGACTGTGGCAGCCTCAGCCCAGTCCGGTAGCATCTTTGTATTCATCGAAAGATAGCCCCAGTGAGCCAGAATAAAAGCACTCAGCGACAATATCAGCCAGCGATAGAGACCCTTCAAGGTTTGTTGACCAAAGCGATGCGGGCCAAAGCAGTGTTTTGCTGTCTTGAACCAGCCTTCGATCTGCCAACGATGCCGCCCCCACCAGACAGTTGTGCTGGCTTTGAGCGACTTGGTTGAGAGCACATAGCGCTTCAAGCGTGGCTTGCCCTCTTCGCCCTTGAGGTAGAACCAAGCCACAGTGACAGGGAAAGCGAGCCCTTCGAGGCGCACCTGCTGCTCTGGCTTGTGCAGATGGAACAGTTGCCGTCTATCTTGGAGGAGACGGTCATAGCGAACGCCTGTGACCGCGTGAAGTTTCAGCTTTCGCAGGCCTTTGAGGAAGTCCACACTGCCAAAGGCCGTATCGGCAAGCACGACCAACCTGAACGTTTGGCGCAACCAGCGAGGTAACTGACGCACCAGATGCAGACCTAAATGGGCCGGGGAAGTCGTGTCCTTGCCTCGGTACACGCGAAAGCTCCAAGGAATGCGCCAAGGTCCAACTATGAGATACAGCACGACCAGATGCACCCCGCGTTTGCCGTGAAAGACAGAGACCAACGGCTCAAAGGCTTTGAACTTGCCGCATTTCTCCAACGTCGTCAAATCCACAATCACTTGCAGATGCGGTCGCCGACCCCGAGGACGATACTGCTGGAGTTGCTGACGCACAGCTCCTCGGAGGCGACGAATCACTTCCCGCACTGACCAGCGATAGACGTTGAGGAAGCGGCTGAGAGCGCTAGGGGATTTGAGGGGGCTGTGCTCTGGCAGAGGAGCACCCTGGGCTCTAAGAAACAACTCCAACAAAGCTTGCAGGCTTTGACGCTGGTAGGGAGTCGGCATCCCATCGAGCAAGTGATAGATTAGTTCTTGGGCGTGAGCAAGAATGTCCATTGTTCTTGCAGCATATTAGTTTCACGCCCTTTCTCTCACCTTTCAGAGCTTGGTGCAAGATCTGAGCCTTTAAGGAACGAATATCGTTCGTGAGGGATGGAAGAAACATAACGGTCGGTCATCCCTTATTGTTCTACAGTTGAGATAATGTCCTGACAGTCAAGACCGCTGTTTCACTGGTGTGATTGCACCCGTATCTGAGCCTGGTTCTAGAGGGTCGTGCTGAAGACATTGGTGAAGTGAACCTCACTATCCCGTTTAGGAGATTGTATGTACAGTACCCTTTAGGTCAGGGCAGGTTTGCTAGCGTTCCATAAGGATGTGGGGTATGAGTGAATCCAAGCGTGAGTTCGCTGTGATGAACCCGGATGCAGCAGGCATTGACCTGGGAGCGGAGCACCACTGGGTAAGTGTCCCTGAAGAGCGTGACTCCCCGTGTGTGCGTCGCTTTGGCTGCTTTACGGCTGAGCTCTATGCAATGGCAAACTGGCTACAGCAGTGCGGGATCAAAACAGTAGCAATGGAAGCAACCGGGGTGTACTGGATTCCGGTATTTCAAGTGCTTGAGACTCAAGGATTTGAGGTCAAGTTGGTCAACGCTCGTCATGTCAAAACCGTGCCTGGTCGCAAAAGCGATGTCCTAGACTGCCAATGGTTGCGACAATTGCACAGCTATGGCTTGCTAGCAGGTTCATTCCGTCCCGATGACCAGGTCTGTGTGCTACGCAGCTACATTCGGCAACGAGATAGCTTGATCAAGAGTGCCAGTGCTCATATTCAGCGGATGCAAAAAGCCCTGATTCAGATGAATGTGCAATTGCATCGGGTGATTAGCGATATCAGCGGTACCACGGGACTTGCCATCATTCGGGCCATCGTTGCGGGTGAGCGAGACTTGCACAAACTGGCAGCTCTCAAGGACTTCCGAGCCCATGCCAGCACCGAAGAGGTCGCGGCAGCTCTTCAAGGAGACTATCGTCGAGAACTCGTCTTTGTGCTGCAACAAGAGTTGCACCTCTACGAAGTCTTTCAAGGACAGATTGCGGCTTGTGATGCTCAAATCGAGCAATGTCTCAATCAGTTTGCTGACCGAGTTGATGTCTCTACCACTCCCCTTCTTCACTCGAAGCGACGGGGAAAGAAGCAACCGGGCAATGCACCTGACTTCGATTTGCGCACCCACTTGTACCGCATCAGCGGGGTAGACTTTACTCAAATCGATGGCTTTGGCGTGCTCACGGTGCTGACGTTGCTGTCAGAGTTGGGGCTAGACCCCTCTCGCTTCCCGACCTCAAAGCATTTTGTCTCTTGGTTAGGTCTGTGCCCAGGGAGCCGCATTACGGGTGGTAAGTCTAAAAGTTCTAAAACTCGTCAGGTGGCGAACCGGGTGGCTACAGCTCTCCGGATGGCAGCCCAGACCTTGGTTCGTTCTCATTCAGCCCTGGGTGCCTTTTACCGTCGCCTGCAAGCCCGTTTAGGTGCTCCTAAGGCAATTACAGCGACGGCCCACAAGCTGGCTCGCATCTTCTATCATTTTTGGACTTCAGGTGGCACCTATGTAGATCCTGGGATGAATGCATACGAACGCCAACATCAAGAACGGGTCATCAAGCATCTCAAAAAGAAGGCTCAAGCCCTTGGCTTTGATCTCATTGCTCAACCGATTCCCCAAGAGTGTGTTTCTTAGGAGTCACTAAACTACTTCTCCACTGGCACTTGAACTTCTTGGTTTTGAACTAGTAGTGCTCTTTGACTAATACTGCACAGACTACTAATCGCAGCTTCACTCTACGTCCCTCCGACGACAGCCCAAACAACAGCGCAGCCTACAGCGAGTCGAGCAGATTTTGCGATCGGCAGCAGACATGTTTGCAGAAATCGGCTACACGGATGAAAAAGTAATGACAGTAATGAAATGTCCTTACTGTCATTCTTCCCAGATGTCAAAAAACGGGTATCGCTATCACAAACAGCGCTATCTATGTGAGGATTGTGGCAAATAGTTTCTAGAGCGCACGGAACGAAGCACGCATGGGGATAGATAGTGAACTGAACCAGATGTCCGATCGCCTACGTCAAATGCCGAAGGTGGAAATTCACACTCACTTAATCGGAACGGCAGACGCAGAAACCATTTATCAAATGGCTCAACGCAACCAAGTGGCTCTGCCTGCGGGTTCTCTAAAGGAGTGGAAATTGTTTTATGAGTTTCGAGACTTCACTCACTTTATTGAGGTGTATTCCATTGCTCGTCAATGTGTGCAAACGGCAGACGATTATGTTTTTCTAGTTGAGCGGTTCCTGGAACACCAGGCTGAGCAAAACATTCGCTACAGCGAAGTCCATTTTGGTACAACCCTGCCCTCCGATCGCTTGAGCGATGCCGACCTACTAGAGGCTTTGAGCATTGGGGCCATCCAGGGTGAGGCGAAGTACGGCAGCCGCGTCAAATTTATTGCCGCGATCGTCCGCCACTCTCCAGAGCGACAAAGACAAACCCTAGAATGTGCTTTGCGAGGGCAGGACAGGGGAATTGTCGTGGGTCTAGGATTGGCTGGGCAGGAGGCAGGCTACCCACCGGAAGACTTTGCCGAAACTTTTGCAGAGGCAAGGCGACAGGGACTGAGAGTAGTTGCCCATGCCGGGGAAGCGGCAGGAGCCGAAAGCATCTGGAATGCTCTAGAACATCTGCAGGCTGAGCGGATTGGACATGGGATTCGGTGTTTAGAGGACGACGCCCTGATGCAAAGTCTGTGCGATCTGCAAATCCCCTTAGAGGTGTCGCCTCAAAGCAATTACTGTTTAGGAATCGTCGATCGCCATCAACCCCATCCCATTCGGCAACTAGTGGATGCGGGATTATATTGCACGTTGAACTCGGATGATCCCCCGATGTTCCAAACCAATCTGGTCAATGAATACCTGACCCTCGCTAAGCAAGGATTTTCTTGGGAGGACCTCTGGCAGCTCAATTTGAATACTTTAGAGGCTAGCTTCTTACCCGAATCAGAGAAGAACAATTACCGACGTGAGTGGCAGGCATTTCTGTCATAACTGTCAAGAATTCAGTTCTTCACTAACGACCAGAATTTTTTGTTTGAAGGCATCAGAGGTGCAATTGGAAAGGGCGATCGCGGCTTTAAGTTTTTGCGTTGGGCAGAATTGAACCTCTCTCGGTCGGAGTACTGGAGCGCATATCATGCTGACTACATGGATTGTTCAAACGAACGTCGAGCCTGAATCCACGTCCCCGATTTTGCTGCGACAGGCATGCGCTGTGGAACAGCGCCCCTTCTGCGAGATTTCCGTCATTCCAGGCTGTGCAGCGCTGCCCACAATGCCAGCAATCGATGGCCCTGTGGTTTTTCATGGTCGCACCACGCTGATTCTACGGGCTTCTGAGCACCCCAAATGGCAGCGTGGCGTTTTCTTCGATCCGGTTCATTTCCAGCACCGGGCTTATGCGGCTGCCTATGGAGACCAGTTGCTCAACGCTGATGCGAGAATTACGTCTTGGGAAGATTTTCTTCGGGAGCCCCGCGATCCCGAAGAACTCATGTTTCTCAAGCCGAATGATGATTTGAAGCGCTTTACGGGAGGTGTTCTGTCTTTCGCTGAATGCTTCACACTTTACCAACAGTTACGCCACACAGCTCGAGCGATCGATTCCTCGTCGGAAGTTGTGATCGGCCAGCCTCGGGAAATCGATGGAGAATGGCGCTTATTCATCGTAGATGGTGAGGTGGTGAGTGGCAGCATGTATCGACCGAGAGGCGATGCATGCTGCCACTCACGATCTCGTTCTCTTTGCAGAGTACATCGCCTCTCAGTGGATGCCTGCACCTGTTTTTGTGCTGGATGTGGCGCGGGTCGAACAAACGTGGAAGGTTGTAGAATGCAATTGCTTTAACGGCAGCCGCTTCTACCTCGCAGATGTGGCTCGAATCGTCAGAGCGGTTTCACAATACCAAGAACGAGAAACGCACTAGAAGCAGTCAATCGTGGGGAACTTGGCTTGGGCTTGCAGGCAGTCCCACAGATAAATGGCAAGACCGAGGTCTCCGGTCCACAACGGATAGCGCAACTGCCGATAGAGCTGCTGGGCCAGTTCGTACTGGGCGATCGCGTGCATGGCAAAAATTCTGGCGCGCTCCAGCCACATCTGATCACCTGTGCGGACAAATAGCTTGAGCAACGCATAGCCATTGCCCCCAGTGCCGTGACATAGATTGGACCCCTTCTTCAAGGGACCCGCTTGCCATGTCAGCTCTCCCCCCTGCTCCAAAATGCGATCGAATGGCTCATTGACTCCTTGGGGAAGTAGAGCCAAAGCCGTTACCATTCCAGGTGCCCCATGACAGTACTGCACTAGGTTGGGAGTTTGACTCGAATCGTCAGCATCATAAATGGCGGGCCAGTTTGCTTTGTCTTCCTCCGTCACTGCGGTCTGAACCACCGTTGCCATCGCTTTCGTGGCAATGTCTTGAAATACCTCCTCGCTCAACAAGGACTGTCCCACCAACAATGGTGTTAAGTTGCTGGCAAAGCCATGTACCGGTCCGAGCCATTGCTGATGGGTGCCGTACAAATCAACCGTCCATAAATACCCAGCTTCCCCTACGGGTTGCCACTCGCGTAACAGTAAACCTGCCTGCACTTGGAAAACCTCTTGCCATCTTGATTCCTGCGTCCACTGATACATAAAGTAAGCAGTGAGCATCGAGCCTGCGATGCCCCACATTAGCTCCCGAATCGGCTGAGTATTGTTCTTGTGAATCGCGTGCAAAATTTGGGTAGCTGTCTCTTCTGAGGGAGATAACTTGTATTGCAGCAGTAGCAGGGGCAGTTCTCCAAACAAATAAGACGACTGCTCTGGATAGGGACTCACCTTAGGATAGCGCTGGCGATTTTGGGCTAGCGTGGCATCGAGATGAGTCGCAACATCAAAGGTTGAGTCAATTGCCCCGACGCTTTGCAGATAATTGACTGCCCACAGGACTCCTGCTTTGCCAAAATACAGGTCACTACCCAAGGCTTGATCGTCCATTGGGTGCCCGGATAGCAATGGTGCTGTTTGCAGTTGAGCAACGGTTTCCTGGGCGATCGCCCGGATGGCTTGTTGAGCCGTGTCGCGATTCCAGGCTAGCTGCGAGAGCGGATAATGTCTGGCTGGATCAAATAGAGCCATTTTTTACCTCGGTAAGCGCATGATTGCTCACCATTACTTCGAGGAGACGATCACGAGGAGAAATAATGACTCCGCACGTTCTCTTGGGTAGAAAAGAGAGGGACACTCTCTGAATTTCGACTTGAGTTCGGAGCGCGATCGCGAGCTATATGTAAGTGAGGTATTTAGCATAACCTATTCACACAGTAGTTAATTGTGTGGCTTCCTACCAGTTGCGAAGCGCTAACTATCAAGTCTTTAACTGCAGATGCAAGAGAGGAAACGGCTTGCCCATACTATCGAACTGCGATCGCCCTTTGACTTCAAACCCCATCTGCAGATAGAATCCTACTGCTTGTTCATTCTGTTCGTTCACATCCACTTTTGTCGCACCCAGAATCTCGATAGCATGTCGGACTAGTTGCCGTTCGATTCCCTGTTCCCGCCAGGATGGATCAACGAACAACATTTCAATTTTGTTCTCAACCACACCCATGAAGCCAATCACTTCACCTTGATGATCTCGTACGCAGTCCAACTGGGCTATTTGAGAAAGCCCGTTGAGCACCAAGGGTTTGAAGAACTGAATGTCTGCCTCTGAAAGAAAAGTGTGGGTGGCTCGGACAGAGGCTTCCCACACTTCAACAACGCGTGAAAAGTCTGTGGTTGAGATTGGGGAAATGCCATCTTGTCGTTGCATCGTTCTTCAGGACTTGCCTCTTTGTTAGATTTCGACTTGTAGTTTACAAGGTCGCGATCGCGGATTTGCATCCCCTCAGTAGCTTGACTCAATTGCTGCGGCTGGATTTGGCTCAGCATTCGATTAGTGACCTCAAGCCTTTGACCCCGCTGAAAATTTGCGGCAATAGTTTTTGGTAGAACACCAGATTGCAGGATCTAAGCCCGTTGGTATCCCTGAAGCAACTCAGGGGAGTGCGCCAACTCACAGAGCTGCGGCTCACCCCTCCCAGTTGTGCGGAATTCGGACTTATTGGGATAGATAGGCAGAACACGCGCGATCGCGCCTCACTTTTCCCAAAATTGGGGAATATAATCAAGGTAGTGAAATACTGAGCGAGCGGACCCGTTGTCCAGAATTTGGGCATCTTGGGGCAGGCATGGATTTGAAGCGCGATCGCCCTATGTCCCAAAGTAAGACAACTTACCCGCAAAGATGAGCAGTTGCAGTGGGGCTTCTGAGGTACGGCTTTTCCGGTAGTGGGATCGAGCAGAGGCTGGCTTAATCACGGAAGCTGGCTAACAACCGAAGCTGTGGAGGCTCGGGTGCAGCGACTGGTTATGTTGCTTGTTGGCTTGGGATGGCGGCTTAAGGTGCCGTGTCAGTGCGGTTGTAGGTTTCTTGCCAAGAGCCAATGTAAACAGTGGTATAGGCTTTGACCTAAGACAAATTTGGCTCTTCTCCTGCCTTAAACGACGGGAGCCGCACCATTGTCCTCTGTTCATTCCCACCACAATGCAGATTTCCTCTTTAACAAGGGCAAGAATAAACTCAATCGCCTCATGAAAGCCTTGTTCTTCAGGCACGTCTGAATACCTATCGAAGTGGCAGTGATAGTAGTCGTAGCTGACTGTAACTTCTCCGTCCGTGTCAATAAACAGAAAATCATCGTGGTGTTCGACGAGCTCTGACGGGGGCAGCCCGCTAACGGGTGCTGGCACTTTGACCCCTAAATAACCTTCTGTTTCCTGTTCATTCTCTACTGCGACAGTGCTGAATGGCTCCCATTGAGGAAATGCCTGAAACAAGACTCTGGCAAAGCGTTGTGAGTAGTCATTCAATTGTTTCATCGGATCCTAATTAACAATGACTTTTTCCTCTCCCTCGTGCCAGTAGCTTGAGTTTAGCGAAAGGATAAAGGGCCCTGCCTCGCGTTCTGGGGCACTCAACTAAATCTTAAGTTCTGGACATCTTCTCTGAGCCTCCGTATTACCCACCCTGCAACACAATCCACGAATCCGAAGATTTCGCAATATCAAAGGCTCTCGCGATCCCCCCTCTGACTTCTCTAGCGCAATTGCCACAAGCCCTTGATATTCGTAAACTAGGGCATCCTGAACCAAGAAACCAGCCTGGTAGCAGATTTATGGGTACAGACCGTTTAGGGAGCCTCCTCACCACAACAGGGATGATTTTTCTACTGGCACTCGTGGCAGTAGGACTTGGGGCTCTCAACCTACCCTTTCCTGAAGACCAGCTCGATCAACGTGTGGCTGCCATTACGGAATTGCTGAAGGTCACTGCAATCGTTTTTGGTGGGATTGCAGTTCTAATCAATGCTTACTATGCCGCCAAGCAGGTTGAAGCAATGGATAAAACTGCGATTGCGACTGAGAAAAATATTGAGATTGGTCTGAAGAATGCAGCGTTGGCTGAGGAGCGATTGATTACAGAGCGTTTTGGCAAAGCCATTGAACAGCTTGGAGATAAGAGCCTGCAAATTCGCTTAGGTGGGATTTATGCCCTGGAACGAGTGGCTCAAGACTCTGATAAAGATTACTGGCCTGTGATGGAAGTCCTCACTGCTTTCATTCGCGAAGACACTCGAACTCGCACCGTTCAGCTCAAGGGAGGGAAACCAGAGCGTTTTCTGGTTCAAACAGATGTTCAAGCCGCCTTAACGGTTCTCAGTCGGCGGACTCGATCCTATAAAAATGGTGAAGCACACCGCTTGGATTTAAGTGGGGTAGACCTGCGGGGAGCCAACCTGAGAAAGGCGAACCTTGCTGGAGTCAACCTCAGTCGGGCTGATCTTTCAGGAGCTATGTTAGTCGGCGCTAATCTTCAAGAAGCCAACCTGGAAGGAGCAGTCTTGAACAAAGCCAATCTCCAAGAGGTGAATCTGCATCAAACGAACCTTTGCAAAGCCAGACTCATGGAAGCTGACCTTAAAAATGCCAAGTTTTGGCAAACGAACCTTAAAGAGACAACCCTGGAAAAGGCCAACCTGGAAGGAGCTATCTTTCAAGGCATTGAAGCTGAAGGTACGAACTTTAGAGACTCTAACTTTGCCGAGGCAAGTGGATTGAGCCATACACACATCAGACCAGCAATTACAGAGAAAGACGAACTTTGTAGAGGCAAGTGGATTGAGCCCTAAACGCATCAGATCAGCAATTACAGAGGAAGACGCTTAATGGGGGCCAAGGCTATAGATGACACAGCCTCAGCGCGATCGCTCCTGCTCGTTCTACGATGCAATGCTTATTCCAATGAGGACGAGTGGGAGCCGTGAAGCTTGTTGTCGGCTGCTTTCGCGATCGCGCGATTGAAGCAGAGGCTAGCTTGATGATTGGCTGGTAATGATCAAATTCAGCCGTTGCTGTAAGGAGTCGGTTTCAATGGCTCGCTCGTCCGCAATTGAGGTATTACGGTGGATGGGGCAGGCTGCCTCCATCGTTAATCATTAGAACTTTGAACCCGAACGATTCTACAAGAGCTTGCATGCAACCTGTGCCACCATACGGATAAGCCAGGGCATAGAAATTTAGACGTGCAGTCGTTAGACTGACCATTTCACATGAAAGTAGAACGTATTAGCCGTTCTTGAATGCGTCGATCATTGAGCCAAAATCCCAACCATGTTGTAGTGATGGATCGCTCCAACGAGCTTCAAGTCGAGTGGCATACCATTTTTCAGCCCCAGCCAAGTCTTCTTCAGGGGTTGACCATCTAAAGTACTGGCGTGCCTCTTCGTCAAACACATTCAAATACGGCTCATCGTCGTCTATGTTGTCTTCATCTTTATCACGTTTGAGTTTGTCGAAAACCCTTTGTAAGTCTTCAAACCTCTGGCTATTAGTAACGGCGAACTCAATATACTCATTTGTCTGTTCCATGAGCCTAGATAACACTGACGTCTACCGCTACCGTAAGTCAATGATTCAAGCCGTGTGGTTTGTCCAGCAAGCGGTATATCACTGGTTCGTTTTCGTCAAAGGTGAGCAACGTGAAAACAGCCTCAAAGAGTTTGGTTACGAGAAGAAATTGCCCTAATCCATGCCAAACGTTACGCAGATTGGGTATTGGATGACTGTTCAAATGAGAATGAAGGCTAATAGCAAGTTTTTAGAGAGCGGGACTTTGTTGTTCGATCGCCCTCATCAAGGTCGCGATCGCCTCCTGCTTCTGCGGATCAAGACCTGCTGCATACTCCAACGGAAAAGGCACAGGAATGGTTGGGCTCACTCCTTTTCCTTCTAATCTCTGCTTGCCATCTACCAACACATCAGAGACAGCCACATACAGCAGGCTACCATCCTGCATCACAAATCCCCGCCCTGCGACCACTGCGCCTGCGGTGGTGGTGCCAACTAAATCACCGATATGGGATTGTTGAAAGCCAAACGCAATAATTTCCTTACTGCTTCTGCTGCCCTCATTGATCAGAAGAACCACCGGTTTGCGCCAACGATAATGGGCAATCCAGGAACGGCCACCTCGTTGGATATTGGTGACACTCGGACTTGCACCCGTAAAGAAATTGAGATAGCCAATCGAACCACCGCCCCAGCCGTCACGGATGTCTAACACTAAGCCATCCACGTCCGCGAGTTTGCCAAACATCAGCTCTTCGATCATCTGTTGTTGATGAAAATCAGCCGCATTCGACCAGACGTGAATATAGCCGATGCGTTTGTTCTGTTGTTGAATGACTTGAGTGCTGGCCTGTTGCGCTTCTCGAAATAAAGTGGTTGTGTCTAATATCTGAGGAATAACCCGGATGGTTTGTCGGCTTTTGGGGTCAACAGAACGCTGAATCAATAGGGTGACCTTTTGGCCTGCTTTACCCCTAAAAGATTCAATCGGTCGATAAGGCTTGCCGTCTACGCTCAGTAATTCGTCTCCTACCTTTAACCCTGCGATCGCGGCGGGGCTACCCTCTAGAATGGCACTGACAAAGGTTTTGCGGTTCCTAGTTTTAGTGAAGATACCAATCCCTGTGTATTCATACTTGCCCTTGGGAAAGAGCGCTTTTGCTGCGGCGGGCAGGTTCTTGACTTGAGGTTGAAAAATGCCTAAAAGTTGATAGTAAGCCGTTTCCTCAGGCGTATAAAAATGGGTATGGGAGGTTTGCAGTTCAGCTAACATTCGGTTCACAACCACTGCTAGTTGCTGACGGGTTTGCGCCTGTCTAGCTTGAGGTCTATACTGCTCCTGCATGGCAACCCAATCAAGGCCATTAAAATTTTCATCATAAAAATTCTCATGGACGGTTTGCCAAACCTCATCAAATACTTTTTCCTCGAACGAGGACTGAGATAAACCAGGCGCGATGAACCAAAGCAGAAGTAGCGCTGTCACTCCCACTACGGCGATCGCAGCCAATTTTGTGGCTCTCCAAAAACGAGTCATGATCTCACAAGCCGAACCTAGGGTTGCAGCCTAACACACACAAGCAAGGACTGACATCCATCAGTTCAATGAGCGCTAAGTGTTAATTTACTGGGTCTGTGGGGCTGGGTATTGCTACACAGGTAATGATGCTTTGTAGTGATGGATGAAATACCAAATCGCACCAATGTGATTCTCCAATGGCTTGGAAAAGGATAAAATTTTGCGCTCCAATCGAGACACTCGTTGCCTCAAGGTATTGTTGAATGCCCCAAGGGCTATGCTGGATATTCAACACCTCCCTTAAGCTAATTCTTAGAGTTTACCCGCGAGTTTCTGTAGTGGTAGCAAGGGGCCATTCCTCATCCTTGGGGTCACTGTCATAGTAGCGCGGTCTCATGGTTTCGCTCCTAGAGGCCAGATTCCTTAGGTATCACTCATTTTATTGCCTGAATCCCTTCTGCTTTACACCTATTGACAAACACTTGCTCAGATTGCCTAGGATGTCTAGTTACTGAGTTCATCAATAAACTACGGTCGTGCGGTAGCGCTTTAACCAGTGATGAGGCAGGGTACGATTTGCTACTGAAAATGTGGCTCAAATTCGATTGGGGTACACGTTTAATTCTCTACGCCACACCACCACAGGTTTGTCCCACGCCTCCTCCCATTTTTGAGCAATCAGGGGTTTCGCTGCTTGACCCATCTCCCAACCGCGGGCGATCTCGCTCATCAGAGCGTTGAGGGCTTCGGGTTGCAATAATGTCACACGAATCAAGGCATTGGCAATCAGCAGACTCGCTAACGGCAGCTGAAACTGTGCCAGGTAAAAGGCCTGCAAGCCTATTTCACCGATGGGACTGGTATCAAACCCGGTGATAACGTGCCAAATATCGTGAGTTTGCTGCCACCGCGCTTCTACATAGCGAGTATCGGAATCAACCGCGATCGCAGGCTGTAACGGTTGTAGTTCAAACCACTGCATATGGTGGGCATAAACATAGCCCAAGGAGCCTTTGGGGTAGTGTTGCAATGTCTCTAAATCATGAGAGGGAGCGAGGTAACGTTCCGAGAGGAGTGCTGCCACAGTGGGTGTTGCTTTCAGGGATGCCACTGCCAGTTCAAAAGCACAGCTATCCACCAAGCTACGGCTTAGTTCCCAAACGGGGGTCAAACTTCCACGGGGATCGAGCAAAAGGGTGACAAAAGCTTTCAGTCCCCTCAGGCTTTGTACCATTGATGGTATGGATGTCTGACTGAATGAAGAGTAGGGGCGATCGCGAAAAAAAGTACTGAGTCGCATGAGTAGGCCTCCCAGGGGTAAAACTCCGGTAGAATGCGAACAATGATCATATTTCTAAAATACGAACGCTGTTCATGTTTTGTCAAGGGAAGTGATAAATGATGGTAGACGAGCGGCCCAAAGCCTCAACCCTGCGGCGGCAACCTCAACAAGCCCGGAGTCAGGAACGAGTACATCACATCCTCGATATAGCGGAGCAGCTCTTTATAGAACTGGGGTATGAGCAAGTCACAACCCGAACGATTGCCACTCGCTCCGAGGTGCCCGTGGGGTCCTTGTATCAGTTTTTTCCTGATAAAGCAGCAATTCTGCGGGCACTTGCGAATCGATACTTTGAGCAGGAATACCGCCTGCTGGTGCAACTCCACGCCGAACTGGCAGAAGCCGAGATTGCTCTTTACATCGATCGCATGATTGACACGATTGAACACTTCATAGAGGGGCATCCTGGCTATCGAGCGGTGCTGGGACCATGGCTGAAGCTAATGAGCACGGCTGATGCCGAGGAGATGAATGAACCTGATCCGTTGCTACTACCAGGACTCGCCAATTTTTTGTCCCAGCGCAACCCAGAACTCGATAGTACCCGATGTGATCTCATTGCCAGCATTGTCCTCAAAACAACCTACGAGTTGCTGTGGCTGGCATCGACTCGCGATCGGCTCCAGCAACCCGCCCTGGTCGCAGAAACTAAAACTCTAATTACGGCGTACCTGCAAAGCTACAAAATTTAATCTCCTGCTTGAACCCTGACACAACCTCAATCTCACTCGGCGATCGCCTCTGCTGATACTCAGCAGCTCTGGAGCGAGAGTCAGTTTGCACTTTCCCAAATCGACTCCCGTCATGCCTATAGTCGTCTCCTGATTATGGGATATTGAAGAATCTTGTTAGCTCCTGCCCCTTCGACTGGATGTGCAGACCAAAATTATTCACTGGTCAACAAATTGGGCAGCGATTGGTGCAAGATTTCGTAGACCCGTGCCATCGTAATGCCGTCACGTTGCTCCTGAGCCAGTGGATGTTGGACCTGCTCGGGAAAGGATAAGAGGGGACGATCTTGTGCACCTCGGAGCTGCACATACAGGGGCAGTTGATAGGTGCTGGGTTGATAGCAGTTCAAAGCGGCTGAGAGGAGACCCGGGAAAGGTGGCTCTCTGGTTCCATCCACTTCGTAGAGTTCAATATAGCGATAGAACGAGTTCTCCTCAACCTCAGCCCAGACTCCCCAACCAAATACCTCAGGACTATCCTGAACGGGAATCGGCATATAGCCCCGAAGAAAATAGCGCTTATCATCAATGCAACAGAGATCTGCTGTGATTGTAATACGCTCGTCGCGTGCCTCTGGCGGGATAGCATAATAGTCGATGGGTCGTGGCTGAGCGATATCCATTGGCACATCGCTATGGTCTTGTTCGCAGATGGTACAGCGATAATGCTTCACGTGATCCGCTCCCTGAGTACTGACGGGCGACGCCTATCTGAATGGTCTTGAATCAGCTTAAGTCTACTAAAGAATTGAGCTTGGAGCAAGAAGCCATTGCTTCGATGACGCTAGGACAGATGTGGCATTCATCTGCTGGAGGCTAACGGCATGGGTTTACGCAGTAGAGCCTAAACTCGCTGCTTTCAAGCCAGTTGTCAGGCCTAGTCTCCTAAAATGTGCAATAGACGTCATGCACTCTCAAAAAGCCTATCCTGTGCCGATATGAGGAATTTTACCCCTGCTAGGAGTATTCCAAGAGGTACCAGGCTCAACAGTGGATCTTACACTATTCTAAAATTGACAGATGCTGGCGCTATCGGTTGCCGTCTAACCATTGTATGCAGTAATACAATCCATGCCTCGCTCCAACCTTGATGCACTCACGCCTGAACATCAATCACTCATTCCTGCTTATTTAGAGAAGTGGAAAGCCATTGCACTATCCACTCAACGAATTGATCGGGCACAAGCTGTTCAAGCAATTTATGCGGGATGGGGGCTGGAGGAGAAAGAAATTCGCTTCTTTGATAGCCCTTATGACATGTTGAGGAATATCGAGCAGATACTTCCCGAGTGGGAGCGATACTGGCCATTCGAAATCGGTCCTCAGGACGTAATCGATATCGATGATTGGATCACTCGTTCAGTTCAAGAACAGATAGATCAACACCTAGTGCAACCTCTGGAAAGTTTGATGCAGCAAGTATGGCAGCCAGTTATCGATCAGCTGTATAACGGACCTGACATTATGCCATCTGATGTCTCCCGTGAAATCGCTCATAATTTTGTTCACGACGTCTTACCTCAGGATTTTCTGTTGTCTGGGATTCAATTTGATTTTTGTGTTTCTGTGCTTGGTTGCTCCCTGAGTGACACTGAACAATTATCTTGGCAAGCTTTTCAGCGTCTAGTTGAGCACGCAGGCTGGATCTTGCCGTTATATGAAGCAATCGATGAGAATGACGAAAAAGTTGATGAGTTTAGTAAAGAGCTTTGCTGGATTTGCGATCCCCCGGTTAAACTCTGCCTGGACTCTGAAGGTCGGCTTCATGCTGATGCAGAGCCAGCAATCGAATTTGCAGATGGCTTTGCGGTGTGGGCACAGCATGGGGAGTTATGGATAAGAGAATCAAGCTGAGTTAAGCAATATAGCTGATTTGGTATTGCAAAGTAGCACTACGGTGCATCCTTTGGGTGCTCTGATGCAATGTCCAGACTGTCAATCTACTCACGTCGTCAAAGGCGGTCGCCGTCAACGGCACACGACAATGACTCAGGTTCATCAACTTTTTGTTAGGTTAGATGCAGAATTGGAGGACGCTGTGAGTATCGTGAATGAAAGCCACCATTGAGCAACTCGCGTCTATCTCAGTTTTTACGCAGTTACAATTCGAACAACTCGCAAGTCTACAGCCCCATACGCTGGTTCAAACCTATCAGGCGGGTGAGATCGTGTCTCATGAGGGCGACCGCCTGCCACCCCGACTGTATGCCTTAATCCGTGGGCTGCTCCGAGTCTCTAAAACAGCAAGCAGTGGTAAAGAAACCATTCTGCGGACCTTGACCAATGGCGATATCTTTGCCGCGCCTGCCCTTTTTGGCAATGGCATTGCCCCTGCCACGGTGATGGCTGAGAGTGCATCTCAATTACTAATGGTCGATCGCGAAGCATTGCTGGCAGTGATTCAAGCCAATCCAGAAGTTGCGCTGAAGATGATGGCAGTCTTGAATCAGCGGCTTCAGCAGTTACACGAGATGGTACATGGGTTAGTGTCAGAACGAGCGATCGTACGCTTGGCTCGACTGATCCAATACTCCGCGATCGACCAGGGCACAGAAACCACCGAACAGGGAGTCTGTTTAACGCTGCGCCTCTCCCATTACCAAATAGCTCGCAGTATCGGCATTACCTACGAAGAATGTGTGCGGTTCTTCAAACAACTGCGCTCCATTGTCGCTTACAGTCGGGGTGGAAAAATTACGATCCTGGACTGGGGAAAGCTGGATGCGATCGCCCAAGGCCTGATCGAACCGGATTCGCTCGCAGTGACAAACCGCAAAAAGTAGGCTTCTAACTTGCCTCACTAGCATCCGAAAGCGTGATGAGAAATACCAAGTTCTCTTCTGCTTTTAGCGCATGGGGGGCATTGGCAGGCATGAAAACAAACACACCAGATTCCAGGTTAATGTCCCGTCCTTCGAGTGTCAGCGTTCCCTTGCCTGCAATCACCTGAACAACTCCATTGCGGGTAGAGGTATGTTCCGCAATATCGGTTCCCGCTGCCAGACAAATGAGAGTGTATTGACAATGGGGAACTTTGAGCAAGACTTGGCTGAGGACTCCGGTTTGGGTATAGGCAATTTTGTCTTGCAGTCGAGTCACAAGAGACTCAGCAGTTTGTAGGGGTGTAGTCATCAGAGATCTCCTCATTTATTGCCGTTCTGCACATAAAACGATGTAGCCTAATTTCTGTTCGTACTGTCGGAAGACATGCCGTATGGCCAGCAGGCGATCGCGCAGTTGGGGGCGAGTGAGGACATTCCAGAAGAATTTGATCGCATCAATCAATCCCTCATCTTGAATGACGCGAGCTGGGTTGAGTAACCCCATTGTTCCTGTTTGGTGATTCAAGACGTGTAATCCAGCTGTTTCACAGGTGGCAATCCAGTTTGGTTCAGATAATGGCGTAGAGTTGACTCGAATCGCGGCTGCTAGGGCACGATGAATCTCATCTTCGAGATCGTTTACCAGCAACTCATGGGAGAGAAACTTTCCCCCAGGCTTGAGGCGATCGTGAATGCCCTGCAAAATTTTGGCTTTGCCTGAAGCCGAATGCATGGTGAGAATGGCTTCTGCCAGCACGTAGTCAAACTGTCCTGGAATCTGCTCTAAATGGAAAATGTCGTCCTCAATTACCTGCACTTGTTCTGCCAACCCAGCCGCTTGAATATTGGCACGGGCACGAGCAATACTTTCAGGGTTCTGTTCGATGCCTACCACCCGAACCCCATATTGTTTGGCGAGGGCGATCGCGCTATTGCCAAAACTGGCCGCCAGCTCTAAAACCGTTTCTCCCGGTTGGAAGTCAGCCCACTGAAACAATTGCTCAGTTGCCGCTTTCCCACCGGGTCGTAGAATCTTCTTTCCAGCACTTGCCATCACCTGATGTCCAGGAGCCGTTGCCAGATTGATGGTCGATTGAGGCATGGCTTTACCCTCCAGTAGCAGATACCCCTACTCTGCCAAACTGCGGACAAGAGAGATATGAGCTACCTCATGAAATGTGCACGATATCGGATGTTGAAGGGTAATGGTCGTCCTAGATACTAAAGCAGCCTAGCCAGATGAGGGCGAATCAGCGTCATTACAAAAGAAAATATCTGCCTACCCTCCACCTAAATCTTGGTTTATGAGGTAGCTCATATGCTGGGTGAGAAAAATTTGGCAAAGTGAGAGTCATTCAAACGTTTTCTTGCCTCTTCTTACTTTCCTGGTTGTGAAGGGGGCAATTTTATTCCTATCGATTGCGATAGCAGCTTTAGAGGATCTGGACCATGATACGACTGCTCGTTAACTTCCTAGAGGCGCTGCTCAACACCTTTTATCAAGGTCGCGATCGCATTTTTGCGCGATTTTTTGTCCTAGAAACGGTGGCTCGGGTGCCTTATTTTGCCTACACCTCGGTCTTACATTTGTATGAAACGATGGGGTGGTGGCGCAAATCTGACTGGCTAAAAGTGCATTTTGCTGAGTCCTGGAATGAACTGCACCATCTCCTGATTGCCGAATCTCTCGGTGGCAACGACCACTGGTACGATCGCTCCTTGGCTCGGATTGGCGGATTAATTTACTACTGGGTGATTGTTTTGGTGTATATCCTCAATCCACGGGCTGCCTACCACTTCATGCAGCAAGTTGAAGAGCACGCCTACCACACCTACGACCTGTTTCTCCAAGCACACGGTGAAACCCTCAAACAAATGCCTGCGCCAGAAGTCGCCATCAACTACTACCGGGATGGCGACTTGTATATGTTTGACGAATTCCAAACGACGCATCCTGAGGCATTTCGTCGCCCTCAAATTGAGAATCTCTATGATGTCTTTGTTGCCGTTCGTGAAGACGAATTAGAGCACGTCAAGACGATGATTACCTGTCAACAACCTGAAGCACAAGATACGTTCCAAAGCCCCCACACCGAAAACCGCGCTGCTTTGCCAGAGTCGGTGAGAGCCGCGATCGATGCGGAAATTGGGCAAATTGTGCAAGCAGCAGAAAAAGAACCAGTTGAAGTGTAAAGCAATTTCTGAAAAGGATCAGAAGAAATATGACGACTTTATTTGAAATACTCGGTGGTGCGGCGGCTGTTGACTTAGCGGTTGACAAATTCTATCAGCGAGTCTTGCAGGATGAGCGCATCCAGCACTTCTTTACCAATGTAGATATGGTGAAACAACGGGCACACCAGAAGGCTTTTCTGACCTATGCCTTTGGCGGAACTAATAAATATGACGGTCGTTATATGCGCAAAGCCCACAAAGAGTTGGTAGAACAGCAAGGTCTAAACAGCGAGCACTTTGATGCCGTTGCAGAAAATTTGATGGCAACGCTAAAGGAGATGGGAGTTTCTCAAGCGCTATTGGCAGAAGTTGCGGCGATCGCGACTGCCCCCCAACACAGAAAAGATGTCTTAAACCAGTAAGACTGATAGCTTGGCCTGAGTTCTGCGTCACAGCGCGATCGCCTGCTCAGCCAGGATAACGTTATGGAACTACTGATTCAGGAGTAGACCTTTGAGGAAGTTAGTCCTATTCACCTGTGCCGCGAGCTCAACCTTCGCTCTAGCCAGCTGTGGCCCCCCTGAGAAGACAGTCGAGTCCAAGCTTGCCTCGATTGACGCTGAGCCCAGTGCTGAGAAGCAATATGCTGCCCTGCTAGACGAGCTGGATTCAAAGTAGCAAGAGGGCAGGCAGGCGATCGCGGACTTAACGGTGAGAGCTGTAGAGCTCGTGAAGCAAGCAGACAAACCAGCCAATAACCCCTAGGTAGATGAATAGACAATTTAGCAATAGCAAAATTTACTCAGTAATTTTTATAGGTGCAGCAACCAGCCGTGAAACGTCTTTCACAGAAAACTATCCAGGTCTTAGGGAATGCAGAGAACTTCTTCAAGTCCTAAAACGAAATCGAAGGGTAACGACTTCATCAAAACAGTCCCTATGAGTGTTGTTCTGCCCTTAAGGAATTGCTGATTGAAATTCTGGGGCTAGCCTGGTGATAGGAGATATATTGTGAACCAGTTCAACTCATCCATCGCTCTGAGTCAGTTTGATGCTATCTTATTTGATTTAGATGGTGTGATTACCGCAACCGCGAAGATTCATGCTGATTGCTGGAAACGGATATTTGATGGGTTTCTCAAGCAACGGGCTGAAGAGATTCATGAACCCTTTCAACCTTTTGACCTGCAAAATGACTATAAGCTGTATGTCGATGGAAAAATGCGCTATGTTGGCGTTCAAAGTTTTTTGGAATCGAGAGGTATTCAGTTAGCTTACGGAGAGCCATCCAATCCCCCTGGCTATGATACGGTTTGTGCGCTTGGTAATTTTAAGGATGTTTTTTTTGAGGAAGTACTTCAGGCAAAAGGGATTGAGGTATACGAAGGATCACTTGCTCTCATCCGTCATCTGAGCGATCGCGGGTTCAAATTAGCGGTTGTGTCATCAAGTCACCATTGCAAAGCTGTTCTTAAGGTGGCTGGAATTGAGCATTTCTTTGCTGCTGTGGTTGATGGCAATCTAGTCGACGAATTGCACCTGGCTGGAAAACCTGCCCCAGATGCTTTTCTGTTGGGGGCAAAACAACTTGGGGTTGAACCAAAGCGAACGATTGTTTTTGAGGATGCTATTTCAGGTGTCCAGGCGGGTCACGACGGTGGATTTGGACTCGTGGTTGGAGTCGATCGCAAAGGAGATCCTGAGACACTGCAAAAAAACGGAGCGGATATTGTTGTCCAAGATTTGAGTGAGTTACTTGGCTGACAATTAAGGTACACAGGAATTTTACTAGCCTGCGGTGTTAAGTCAGTCTGAACTCAAACGTACCGCTACTAAAAAAGCCAGAAGTCATTAATCAGGTTGAAGCTCAATGTTGCATCATGAACCTTTAATTCCTCCCAGATATATTTATCCCCCTGAGCCTTGGCGCTGGGTTGAAAAGCAGTTCTATCCAAAACTCCTGGTACAAATGGAAACCCTGTTTTCAACCGCGAACGGTTACTTAGGGATGCGAGGAGTATTTGAGGAAGGCAGTCCCATTGGGCAAAATGGCACCTTTATCAATGGCTTTTATGAATCCTGGCCTATCGTCTATGCAGAGGAAGCTTATGGATTTGCTAGGACAGGACAGACCATTGTCAATGCCACCGACAGCAAAATTATTAGACTGTATGTCGATGATGAACCGTTTTACCTACCGACTGCGAATTTGCTCAAGTTCGAGCGATCGCTCGATATGCAAAACGGGACACTCGATCGCGAAGTTCTTTGGCAAACGCCGTCTGGCAAGCAAGTATCGATTCGATCGCGCCGACTCGTTTCCTTTGAACATCGGCACTTGGCCGCGATTTCTTATGAAGTTACCATCCTCAACGCTAAAGCACCAATTGTCATCTCCTCCGAAATGCACTACGACGCTTCTGCCCGTGCCAGTGAAGGCGATCCGCGTCTTGCCAAGGGTTTTAAGGAGCGGGTGCTGTTACCTGAACACTACTGGGTTAACGATCGCCGGATCATCCTGAGTCACATCACGAGAAACAGCCGGATGACGCTAGCTTGTGGTGTTGATCATGAATTTGAAACGCAATCTCCTTACTCCTATGAAAGCCAGTGTTCAGAAGACGATGGCAAGGTCGTTTTCTCGGTGGATGCTCAACCCGGCGTCCCAATTCGCTTAGTCAAGTACATGACGTATCACACCTCTGACCATTTTCCAGCACAAGAGTTGTGTGAACGAGCCGAACGCACCCTTGATCGAGCGATTATTCATGGTTTTGATGATCTGCTTGTGAGCCAGCGGCAGTACCTGGATGATTTTTGGGATCGCAGTGACCTCAGAATTGAGGGTGACCCACAGCATCCTAGTGACACTATAGAATTGATGCAGCAAGTGCTACGCTTCAATTTATTTCACGTTCTTCAAGCCTCTGCGCGATCCGAAGGAGGAGGCGTTCCAGCTAAAGGACTTACAAGTCATGCTTATGAAGGCAATTACTTCTGGGACATGGAGATTTATCTCCAGCCGTTTTTGACTTATACTTCTCCCCGGATTGCGAAGAACCTACTGCTATTTCGCTACAGCATTCTCGACAAGGCACGACAGCGAGCCCAGGAAGTGAATCAAGACGGAGCCCTATTTCCCTGGAGAACTATCAATGGAGAAGAAGCTTCTGCTTACTATGCGGCAGGCACAGCGCAATATCACATCAATGCCGACATCATTTATGCGCTGAAAAAGTATGTTGACGTGACTGGGGACGAGGAATTGCTCCTCAATGAAGGCGCAGAGATGTTAGTCGAGACGGCTCGGATGTGGTACAGCCTGGGATTCTTTTCCAAGCGAGTCGCAGGTCAGTTCTGCATTCATGGTGTGACGGGACCCGACGAGTATAACGCGGTGGTGAATAACAACACCTACACCAACTTGATGGCCCGCGAGAACCTATGGTACGCCGCTTCCACCGTTGAAATGCTGCGCGATCGCCATCCAGACTGGTTCATTGCCTTAGTTGATAAGACTAAACTGGAACTTTCGGAGGTAAAAAACTGGAGAGAGGCAGCGGATAATATGTATCTGCCTTTCGATGAACGATTAAAAATTCACATTCAACACGACACCTTCCTAGACGAGAAAGTCTGGGATTTTGAGAATACACCTCCTGATAAGTATCCCTTACTCCTACACTTCCATCCCTTGGTAATTTATCGACATCAGGTGATCAAACAGGCCGATATTGTGCTGGCAATGTTCCTCTTAGGAGATAAATTTTCACCTGAACAGAAGCGGCATAACTTTGACTATTACGATCCATTGACGACAGGAGACTCCTCTCTTTCTGTTTCGATCCAGAGCATTGTTTCAGCCGAAATCGGTTATTTGGAGCAGGCGACCGAATATGCTAAATATGCAGTGCTGATGGACTTAGGAGATGTGGCAGGTAACGTGAAGGATGGCTGCCATATCGCAGCGATGGGAGGAACCTGGATGGTAGCCGTTTATGGATTTGCAGGGATGCGAGATTACAACGGTCACTTATCCTTCCATCCCAAACTACCGGAGCTAGTTAAACGTCTACGATTTCCCTTAACGATTCAAGGACAGCGGCTAGAAGTTGATATTCAAGAAACAACAGCAACCTATTTGTTGCAGCGAGGAACTCAGTTAGCGATCTCGCATCAAGGTAAAGATATTCAACTCCTTGAGGGAATACCAGTGACGGTAGAACTGAAACCCGTACTTGAGCTTAAGGGTGAATTGATTAAATCAAGCTGGCCTTCCGATCCAACATTCAATCCAAATAAGCAGGATCAGTAGATCGCAAACTCATTCCAGAGCGGGTAAGTAGATTGCTGTGATGACTGGAAAATGCCGCTCCACTGCATGGGACAGGAATTCCAGCATTGGTTTGAGCGCAAACAGTTCTCGGTAAACGACTCGTCCTCCTCGTTGCGTCCAACTGATGAAGAACCACAGCAAATACACCCAAAGATTGACTAGGACAAACGCTAGAGCGACAAACAGAAGGCGGGTTACAGGATTTTTACTCGTAGTGCGGATGCGACACTGGTTTTTAAGTCGGTAACTGGTTTCAATGCCAAAACGGTTTCTGTAATGCCGATGGGTCTGGTGCAGGGCAACTTTCATCCGATGCAGCACATAGACAGTGTATTGAATCCCATGTTTGTCCTTCAAGCCTCTGTAATAGCTACAAATTACCCGCATCTGACAGCTTACCGAACCATACTGGGGGCTATGGAGGGTGTAGCGTGTCTGGTAGCTTTGCCGTCCCCTTATCCTTCTTTTGTTACTACGGTGAGAGGAAACTGATCAGTTGCACTCAAGCCACTTTGAGTTCTGCCACTTCCAGCTCTGAGCTTGGCAACAGGCGAAAGGTATCCATCCAATCCATTAACTGCTCAAACCCCTGTCTCAGTTCAGGAATGGGGAAGACCTGTAACCAAGACTCTAACCACCCCCAACAGCAATCCGGTTGCAGCAGAAGTCGCAAATTGTTCAAAGCACTCTTCCAGGTCATCCCCAACTCCCAGTCGGGATGCTGACTAAACGGCAACAGAGGGGAAGAAGAAACTGCAGCATTC
>NZ_JACJPK010000076.1:0-5757 GCF_014696035.1 Trichocoleus sp. FACHB-262
ATGCCATTGAGATACATTTTGATGCACAGTTGCTTGATGTCATCGGAGTAAGCCCAAGGACGGTAAGACTCGAGAAATTGGCGACCACACTGCTTGCACTGATAGCACTGTCTTCCGCGACGGTGACCGTTTTTAGCCGTGTGAGTGGAGTGACATTGAGGACATTTCATACCTTCATTGTGCCAAAGCCAGCATTACCCTTTCAGCAACGCCCAGGCAAAAAAGGCTGACAGCAAGCGTGTACTCTATTTGTCATCCTGCTCCCCCGCGATCGCTTGCTACCTTCGGGTCTCTTCTCGCACTCAGAAAACTGATAGCCAGAAAACAGAAATTGAGCAATGGCTCCTGCGTCATGGATACGACCCATCCACTGTGCAGGGATTTGAAGACAAAGAGACAGGTAAAACCCTTAAGCGCCCTTCTTTTGACCATCTACAATTGCCATTTTCGAAGGCAGAATCAAAACAGTTCTTGTTTGGAAACTCGATCGCATCTCACATCGGCCCAAGGATGGCATCAATACGTTGGCAAGCCGGTGTGAGCAAGGAGTGCAAGTCGTATCGGTAACTCAACAGATTGACCTGAACGGGGCGATCGGTAGCATGTTGGCAAGTGTTATGGTTGAGCTCGCTGAGATTGAGTCAGAGTACTGTCGAGAACGGCAAACAGCCGAAATCAGAGTAGCCTGACAGTGGAGCGTTTACCAGGGGCGGCAGCTAGAAACGACCAAAGCGAAACCTCAGAGAGCCAAAGAGGTGCTCGATCACGGCCTCACGGTGCCAGAGATTGCCAACGCGTTAAACATTAACGAACGAGCTGTGTTTCGTTACCTTGCAAGTTTCGCTTCAGTCGATGAGCAGGGCTAGAATCTGAGCAGTTATTGTGTAACTCATAACTCGTTACTCTATGCCCAAGGTAGGTAAAAGTAATCCAGAACATCTCAATGTTAGGGTTCCGACTGCCGAGATGCAGATCTTGCGGCAGTACTGCGAAGACGCCCACCGTACCCAGTCGGATGTGATTCGCGAATTTATTCGTAGCCTTAGATCAGTAGCATCCCATCAAAACACTGATGTCGAACAGCGCTAAAAGGCAATTGCTTACCCCACTCTCATGACAAGAAGGAAATAAATCAGATGGCATTTTCAGAATCTCGCAGTGATACCGTCCCAGTGCAACTTCCGAATGGTTCGCTAGTTAAGGTTGAGGTGGCACAAGGTGGGCGGGAAGATGTGGGATTTGATGTGAAGTCTTTCAAAGGAGTAACAGATGCAATTGAGGGAGTTGCAGAAGCGATTACGGCATCCCTGCAAAAGGTATCTCCTAGCAAAGCCAGTGTCAAATTCGGCCTCGAAATTCAGGTTGAACAGGGTAGCTTAATTGCCGCCATTGTTAGAGGCACTGGCAAAACCAATCTAGAAGTGACGCTGGAATGGGAGCAGCCCAAGAAATCCGAGAAATCTTGAGGGAGGTTACTTTGTGGAGCACACTGGGCAATCGCCGCCATCTATAAAAACCAGCTATGAATCAACTAGAAGATCTGCTGCAACAATGCACGGTGAAGCTTACAATTCCTGGTCGGGGGGGCTGGGGTACAGGTTTCTTCGTGGCTCCCGGATGGATGCTTACCTGTGCTCATGTGGTGCAGGAGGCAAAGGTTGAACCTGTTCAGGTGTGGCAGCAACAGGAGAACTGGGCACAAGCGATCGTAGAAAAAGTACTACCTGACCCTTATGATCTGGCACTGTTACGAGTGGTAATACCAGACGAGGTTAATCCGACCTGCGTATATTTGGACGAGGAAGTTAAATCCCGCGATCCGCTCTATCTATTTGGCTATCCTGATGAAGGCGATCGTCAAGGAGAACCACGGACGTTTAACTGTGACGGTATCACAGGGAGTGGAATTGCCTCAATTTTGTTTAACTTGGGGCAAGTTCGACCAGGGATGAGTGGGTCTCCATTGCTGAATCAGCGAACAGGTAAGGTCTGTGGCATTGTCAAATTCACCCGCGATCGCTCTACTGATTTAGGTGGTGGTGCGATCCCCTCTCGTGTAATTCTTGAGCAATTTCCACAATTGCGAGAACGCCAGCATCAGTTTCATCAGAGCGATCGCCGTTGGACTGACCTATTGCCCCTACAAATGGGTCCAGGCAGGACATTAGATGCGAAGACCGTTGAACCCTATTTGCGATCGCTCATCAATGACAAGAGGTATCAGCAAAAATGGGGGTTTTATACGCCAACAGATGCGATCGGCAAACTTCAGGCTCCGGAAATAGCTTCTGAACTAAACATTGGGCTGATGGCGCAGTTGATGCAATCCAAACAGGTTGAGAATAACCAGAATTTGAAGCAGCGAGAGCAAGAGAACATAGAACAGTTACCTGTTGTGGAAGGTATTCGCAGATATGCCGCAGAACACGTTCTACTCATGGGGCGACCGGGATCGGGGAAATCTACAGCACTCTTACGGTTGCTGATCGATGAAGCGAAGAAGGCTTTGAATGATACATCTGCCAAGATTCCGGTTTTAGTGGAGTTGAGGTATTTGGATGCTGAGCGACCTTCACTGATTGAGCGAATCAGTGCATTTTTGCATAGTCATAATCTCTCTCTGGGGGAAACCACCCTCACAACTGCATTAATAGAAGGGCGATTTTTGCTGCTATTTGATGGTGTGAATGAGTTGCCATCAGAAGTAGCTCGACGAAGCGTAGCGCGATTTCGCCAGGACTATACCAAAACACCAATGATTTTTACGACGCGAGATGTAGCAATTGGTGGGGATGTAGGTCTTGAAAGGAAGCTAGAGATGCAACCTCTGGATGAAACACAAATGAGACAGTTTGTGCAAGCTTATTTACCAGATCAATGGGAGGCAATGTTGCAGCAGCTGCAGGGGCGACTTCGGGAAATTGGGCAAACCCCGTTGCTGATGTGGATGCTCTGTGACGTATTTAAGGGGCTAAAACAACTACCCTCTAGCTTAGGATTGCTGTTTCGTTGGTTCGTTGGTGAATATGACAAGCTGAAGCAGGATGTACCTACCTCTGAGGGATTACGCTATTGGCAATCAGAGCTGTTGCAACACTTAGCGTTTACAATGATGCAGTCGGAAGAACCGACTGAGTTACGAGTAACAATTTCACAACAAGAAGCTGAAACCGTGCTGGCAGAATTCTTGAACGGTAAGGTGAATTACCCAGCACAACGAGCCAAGGAATGGTTGGAAGACTTACTAGAGCATCATCTGCTTCAAAGCCCTAGTCCAAAACAACTTGAGTTTCACCATCAACTGCTGCAGGAGTATTACGCTGCGGAGGCACTGCTGCATCGCCTACCGCGCTTGAGCAGTAAACAATTACAGCAGAAGTATCTGAACTATCTGAAGTGGACAGAACCAGCAGCATTAATGCTTTCATTAATAAATGAACAAGTAGAAGCAGAGCGTGTAGTAAAGATAGCTTTAGACACAGATCTAAAGTTGGGAGCGAGGTTGGCAAAGGCAGCAAACCATCAATTACGACCAAGAACATTAGCTTTAATTAATAATTTAAAGGTTTCTCTATGGCTTAAAGCTCAACTTTTAAGCCTAGCTAGTTTGGAATATTCGGCTCTTTCTTTGGAATATAAACTTGCAAATCGTGCTGAATCATCACACAGATCTATTACTAACCTGGAAACAATTGTTAGTAATATTAATTTTATAGATATAGTCAAAAATCTAAGTAATGAGAATGATAGAGAGCGCTGGGACGCTGCAGGCCAACTTGAAGCTTTTATTTATTATTTTGTTACAATAATAAAAATTTTAACTCAAACATCTCCTGAATTATTTCAAAGCGTTGATGATGCCTTAGAGAAAATTGAAAAATCTGAATTAGTTTTTGATTTAATAGAAGCTTTGAAGGCAAAAGACTTTTGGGTCCGTAGTATTTCGGCTGAAAGTCTGGGAAAACTCGGTAGTAACAAGGCTGTTAGTCCATTGCTTGTAAATCTAAAGGATAGAAATTCATATGTCCGTAAAACAGTAGCAGATGCCCTAGGAAAAATTGGAAGTAAAAAGGCTATAGACGGACTATTGTATGCATTAAATGATCAGGAACCTATGGTTAGAGCATCAGCAGCAAATGCTCTGGGGAAAATTGGTGGTCAGGAGACTGTTAACAAATTAGATAAACTTCTTGCGAATGAAGATTCATGGATACGTATGAGAGCTACTGATGCTTTAGGAAGAACTGGCGCAACAATTTCAATTTCACCGTTAATTAAAGCATTAAATGATAAAGATATTGATGTTCGTAGGCTTGCTGCTACTTCATTAGGAAAAATTGGCACAAAGGCAGCTATACAACCATTAATTCAGGCTTTAGCTGACCAAGATTTTAGTGTTCGTCGCTCTGCTGTTGATGCTTTAGGAGAATTTAGAACTGAAGAAGTAATTGATTCATTACTTAACACTTTAAAGTACGATAAAAATAGCTTCGTTATTGAAAGAATAGTTCAAGTTTTGCAAGAAAATTTGAATCAAGAAAATTTCGTTGAAAAAATACTTCTATTTAAAGAAAAAGAGTTAACTTTTCAGGGTGTTAATACTAATATTCTAAACCGTCTTCAATACGAAATAGAAGACATAGAATTGATAGAAATTAGGAATAAACTCTCGAATTGGGATAATGAGGATGTAGAAGATTTTGAGTTCTTCGGAGGTGTAGATGAACAGCTGACAATTCTCCAAGACAAAAGCCTTAAGTTCCGTGCGATAGTTGCAGAATCACTAGGAAGGATAGGAGGTGAAACAGCTGTAGCGGGACTGCTGGAAGCTCTCCAAGACAACGATTATAATGTCTATTGGGCAGCTGCGGAAGCATTAGGAAGGATTGGAAGTGAAACAGCTGTAGCGGGACTGCTGGAAGCTCTCCAAGACAAAAGCTTTGAGGTTCGTTGGGCAGTTACAAAAGCGTTAGGAAGGATAGGAGGTGAAACGGCTGTAGCGGGACTGCTAGAAGCTTCCCAAGACAAAAGCTTTGAGGTCCGTTGGGCAGCTGCGGAAGCATTAGGAAGGATTGGTGACTACACCCTGATTTCGCAACTATGGCAACTCTGTTCAGCAGGCAAGGTTGAGCTTTTAAGCTCAATCGCCGCTATCCAAAACCGCTGCAAGTTCTACAATCACGAAATTGCTCAAGCCTGCTGCTCTCATCTTGATGAGGGAGTTTGCCCTTAAAGCTTGGGAAAGTTGGAGCGATCGTTACAAAAAAATGATCGCCCTCATGCTTTGCTACATCCGAAACGATCGCATGCATCTTGGCGCAGTATCGCTCCATAGGAATCGAGATGCTCGGGATTGCTGCGCCGCATAAGCTTCCCACCCTTGCCGATAGTGAGGACTACGATCGCCAGGACAATGCAGGAGTTGACGCTCTCGGTAAGTATCCCAATAATCCAGATAACCGTCGATATAATCCTTCTCGGCATCTGAGCCTTTCGGATGGGGTGTACTCACCTGTGCCCGGCGCTCGTCTTTAGCCTGCTCTGCTTCTATATATGCAACCAAACAATATATCCGTAATCGAAGCAAGCGAATTTTTAGATTGAAGGTATCCATAAGTGCTTGTGGGTAGTAGAGGGTTGTCATGATGTGAGCGCTTTGAAACAAAAAGGTGCTCAGCTTGGGCAATGAATTCATGACGAAAGGGCTAAAAGCATAAGAGCCCGCTAGTCATGGACCAGCAGGCTCTTGGATGGATA
>NZ_JACJPK010000077.1:0-14540 GCF_014696035.1 Trichocoleus sp. FACHB-262
TGGCAATGAATTGCTGGAGTGAATCCATTTCTTGTGAGTTAGTTACGAGTCCTTCTCTCAGCCTAATAACTTCTCCTTATCCTTACAACTTGATTAGGATTGCTATAGAAGAAATCATCAACGTAATTATGGCTGACCAAATTGTTGATGGTCAGGTTATAGGAGCTTATAGACGTTATTCCGTTGATCTAGGCTCTGCCATTTCTCAGTATAATGAATCTGAGTTTTTAATTAGATTAGCAAGCCACTTTAACATTCAAAATTCATCTAATTCAGATGAATTATCCGAGAAGATTAGGAAGATTATTCAAGAGTCAGTTGACAACGGAACAACGATATTTCTTGAGATTAAAGGTTTGGATGATTTATTGGAAAAAGAAGAATTTATTTTATGGTTTTTAGAAAAATTTTGGAAGCCCCTCATTGATCAAGTAGTCATTACTTCCAAGAAGTATAAAAGTAAATTTATTGTAGTACTAACTGCCAATAGCCAAATTTTATTTGATTGCTCTCCAGACTATTTCTGTGATGATCAGATGTTCGACTGTTATAAGATGCTGGAATTACCATTGCCGGACTGGACAGCCGATGACATCCATGACTGGCTAATTCGATTCCGCACTTTATCAAACGAGATGAGGAAGAAAACGGATGCCGAACTAAAGCAAATCGCTAAAAAGATTTATAGAGAAAGCGATGGTACACCAGAGAGCGTTTGTATCAGCTTACGGGAGAAGTTTCGATGATCTCATCTCAACGATTGATTTTTGAAGACAACCCTGATAATCGACCAAGGGATGCTCATAAAAATTCGCCAGATCAGCCAGAACCTTATATTGCGTCTGAGGCTCTGAAAAAAGCAGTCAATTTATCAATTTATTTAAGACGGCCACTTTTATTAGAGGGCGATGCTGGTTGTGGGAAAACTCGTCTTGCTTCGGCGATCGCTTATGAATTAGGGTTACCTCTCTACCGCTGGGATGTTCGCTCTAGCACAAAAGCTCAGGATGGTTTGTATGAGTATGATGCCATTCTTCGGCTACATGATGTAGAGGTTCAAAAACTGAATAAAGCTTCAAAGTATTCTGCCCACTCCAACAATGATGAAAATGAGGAGGGGATGATTCTCCAGAATCGAAATCCTGGTAATCCTAAGCATTATCGTAAGTTTGGCCCTTTAGGTAAAGCCTTTAGAATGAGCGATCGCCCCGCTGTGGTGCTGATTGATGAGATTGACAAGGCAGATTTAGACTTTCCGAATGATTTACTAACAGTTTTAGATGATCCTTGGGAATTCACTATTCGAGAGACAGGCGAAACAGTAAAAGCCCATAAAGACTATAAACCCATCGTGATTATCACCAGCAACAAGGAAAAGGGTAATTTGCCTAGCCCCTTTCTACGCCGTTGTCTCTATCACTATGTAGACTTTCCGAATGATACAGAGCTGTTAAAGCGGATTGTGGAACAACACTACGAGATTCATAAAGAAAACGCACCACCAGCCACATTAATCGATACCGCCATTGATCGGTTTCTTACACTTTGGACAACAGGTGGCCTATTCAAGAAGCCTGGAACGAGTGAATTTCTAGACTGGCTACGGGCACTGCATAAATTTGAGTCAAAACCCTACAAAGTTACTCAACTTAAACAAGATATTGTCCTGCCTTATCGAGAATTGTTATTTAAGCGTCAGGATGACTGGAAAAACTCTACTAAAGTGTCATGAAAGCCTTTGACCCGCAAGACGTAGTACTGCGCATGTTCCTGCGGTTACGTAGTAGCGGATTTCAGTTAGGCGTGAGTGAGTATTTTGCTGCTCTTAATGCGATTAAAGGTGGTTTTGCTGAAGATCTTAATGCACTAGCAGAAACCTTAAAACTGCTGTGGTGTCATTCGCTGGGGGAACAAAGTCATTTCGAGCCAATTTGGCAATCAGTTCAAGACCAAATTAGTGCTCAAAAACAACGTAAACCCCCCTTTCCAGGGACTAAAAAACCTCATTTACAACCTCACGAGTACCGGCACGAGGTGCAAGAAGCTGATACCCCAATACACCAAGAGAGTTTGTCCAAAAAGCATTCTGAACTTCAGCTTGGTTCATTACCTGTTCAGGCTCCCTACATTCTGACCGGCGATGAAGAGCAATCAACTCCCCAGGCGTATTACCCGATTTCCCGGCGTTTAATGGTTTATAGCTGGCGATATCTGCGTCGGCTAATAGCGGATGGGCCGGCTGATGTATTAGATATCCAAGCAACAATTCAACGGGTTACGCGCCAAGGTTTTTATATCGCTCCGGTTTATGTACGGCGGGAACGCAACGCAGCTCGCCTGCTGCTCTTAGTTGATCAAAACGGGTCAATGACACCATTTCATCACTTTACCCGCGACTTGGTTGAAACTGCTCAGCAGGAAAGCTCTCTTGACCCAGAAAACGTTAAGGTATTCTATTTTCAAAATGTGCCTTCTGGTACGGTCTATCGAGATGTTTATCTCACGGAACCAGTATCTCTAGATGTTGTATTGAGCAATTGCGACAATGAAACCAGCGTGCTGATCGTCAGTGATGCTGGGGCAGCTCGTGGATACCGAACTCGGGAGCGGGTAAGGGGCACAGCTCGTTTTTTATATCAATTAAGGCGGTATACCAGTTTAGTTGCCTGGTTAAGCCCAATGTCTGCTAGACGCTGGGTAGGCAGTTCGGCAGAGATTATTGCCAATTCGATACCAATGTTTCAAATGGACAAGGAGGGACTCAGCAATGCAATTGATGTAATTCGTGGGCAGCCTTGGAAGCACTCTTACTCGTCATCCCTATGACCTCTATGGCAAACACCGAAAAATGGCGGGAGCAAAAAGCCAAAGTCGATCGCTTTGTAGCTCGCTTTGGTAGGGAGTCTTATCGATTGCTGGCTCGTTATGCTGCTTTACCATTGGTGTTGACGCCAGAGCTGGTTAATTACTTACGCAATGAATTTTTGCGAGGTGAGGATGATGTACCTTGGGAGGCTGAGGTCGATTTGCTGTTGTCTGACCTATGCAGCCAGGTAGGTTATGAGCTATATGCAATGGATACTCAGGTGCGCGCTTACCTACTGGAAGAGGTTCAAGGTTCCCCTCTTTGGCAGCAGCGAATGCGCGAGGTTGCACAGGTTTTGATTAGCTATGTGAACTTCTTGAGTCGAGTGAACCCAGAGCAGCGTCGGCAAGAGCTAGAAGCACAGCGGCTGGCAGCAATGGTGTATTTAGGAGATGAAGCTTGTCAAGAAGCTGCTCAGAAACTTGCAGAACGCTTAAGACAAGTTGGTGACTCAGCAGAGACGGGAAATTTATCAGCGAGAGGAGTGCGGGCAGAGCTAGCGCGGCTAGCACGAATTACCCAGGAACTTGCTCCGCAGTTTAAGAAATCACCTGCGCTAGTTGACTATGCCAAGTTAGTGCAG
This sequence comes from Trichocoleus sp. FACHB-262, assembly GCF_014696035.1. Taxonomy (NCBI): domain Bacteria; kingdom Bacillati; phylum Cyanobacteriota; class Cyanophyceae; order Leptolyngbyales; family Trichocoleusaceae; genus Trichocoleus; species Trichocoleus sp. FACHB-262. The sequence continues at coordinate 3,450 of NZ_JACJPK010000077.1, forward strand.
CAAGTGTTGAGAAACCCAGAAACACTTGATCCAGTCAAATTGCAACAAACTTATCAGGTGGGTGACGTAACGCTCACAGTACCTGGGCGAGTTTTACCTGCTGGCTGGCAGCCTGTTGATGAAGAAATGAATGTTGCAGGCTTCCCGCCTTTGAAGGTTTTAGATTTTGAAACTGGACAGATTGTTGAGCCAGATTCTAGTTGGCCACTGTTGCAGACACAAACTGTGGAGAGCATTACCCTTTTCTTTGACGATCAACCTGCATCATTGGAACCTCAAGTAGATATCCTGAGCGCAGGGATTGGAATGGGAGTTCAGATATCGAATCAGATCGATCTGCATCCCTTTTCATTTGAGGTTGCAACGATAGAGCGAACTCGATCTGGTAAGGATAGCTGGAAGATCCAACGCCGGTCAGGTGAAGCTTATCTCTACGAAGAGCGACTGGGCAAAGCACTGAGTCTGGAGATGGTTGCTATTCCCTCAGGTACCTTCGTGATGGGTGCTCCGGAAGATGAATCTGAAAGCAGCAAGGATGAGAGACCACAGCACGCAGTCAAACTTGAGGACTTTTATGTGAGCCGCTACCCAGTCACCCAGAAACAATGGCGTTTTGTAGCTACACTACCTTCTATAAATCAGGAACTTGGCCTAGATCCTTCCAGGGTTAAAGGTGATGCCAGACCTGTAGAGCAGGTGTCATGGTTTGGTGCATTGGAGTTTTGCAAACGTCTCAGTCAGTTCACTAACAGAGCATATCGCTTACCGAGCGAAGCGGAGTGGGAATATGCCTGTCGGGCTGGAACGACCACCCCTTTTCATTTTGGAGAAACCATCTCTCCTGACTTGGCAAACTATTATAGTTCTAATTCCTATAATGGTGGCCCAAAACGGAAGCCTCTAGGTGAAACCACACCTGTAGACCATTTTGGGATTGCGAATGCCTTTGGCTTGTCTGACATGCACGGCAACGTTTATGAGTGGTGTGCAGACCACTGGCAAGGCAACTATGAAGGCGCACCGACCGATAGCAGTGCTTGGCTGACCGAGCATGAGAACTATCATCGTATGCTACGCGGCGGTGCTTGGGACTCCTATCCAGAGTACTGTCGTTCTGCCTATCGCATCGACGACGCGCCCGCTCACTCGAGCCACGATACCGGTTTTCGAGTGGTGTGTAGTGCCCCGAGGACTCTATAGCCCTTTACCCTTTTGCCCTTTGTAGCGTGTAGCGCCTTTAAAGAAATTTTTGGCTCGTTTTGAATAAATTGATAGATGGCAGGTAGGTGCGATCGCCCATGAAAGACTTCTTGATCAGTTACACGGATAGCGATCGCCCGTGGGCAGAGTGGATTGCCTGGGTATTAAAGGAGCATGGGTATACAGTCACAATCGAGTTATGGAAATCCAAGGCAATCAAAGATGCTATTCAGAACTTACGAAATGCGATTGTTCATGGGCGAAGTATTGAAAATATTTCCTTTAATAAACGTATTATTACTATCTTGTCAGATCGCTATCTGCGATCGCCCACACTTACAGAACTAGGAGTTTTAACTTTAAAGTTGGCTCTTGAATCTCAGAATCGGTATCTACTTCTAGTGCGAGTGGAAGATGTCACTTTAACTGACCCATGGAATCAACTGCCGTACATCGATTTGGCTGACACCTCTGAGGTTGAAGCGGAGCAGGCAATTCTATCAGCTTTAGAGGCTTCTGAGACTAATCGCACTACTACAGTAGAAACAATGTTTCAGCAACAGGCGATCGCGATCTCAGCGAGTGTCTCGGCTGGTTTAGAGGAGAGGCTGGAGTTTAGTGACAGCAAAGGCAACCAACTTAAGGCACGGCGGCGATCGCACGAGGTTCAGTTCTTTGTTGAGCCGCTAACCCAAAACATCAAAATTGAGATGATGTTGGTCCCGGCGGGGGTGTTTTTGATGGGATCGCCAGAGGATGAACTGGAACGACAAGCTCGGGAAGGGCCACAGCATGAGGTGAGGGTTGGCAGCCTTTTTATGGGGAAATACCCTGTCACGCAAGCACAGTGGCGATTTGTAGCAGCGCTGCCGGAGATGAGTCGAGAACTGAAGCTAGAGCCATCTCACTTTAAAGGGGATAACCGCCCAGTTGAGAGCGTGTCTTGGTACGATGCGGGGGAGTTTTGCGCTCGATTGTCAGCCTACACAGGCCGAGATTATCGGTTGCCCACGGAAGCGGAGTGGGAGTATGCCTGTCGGGCTGGGACGACTACACCTTTTCATTTTGGTGAGACGATTACCACTGACTTGGCAAACTATAACGGTAGCTCCACCTACAAAAATGGTCCAAAAGGGGAGTATTCAGGAGCAACTACACTTGTAGATAAATTTGGGACTGCGAATGTCTTCGGTTTGTGTGATATGCATGGCAATGTATTGGAGTGGTGCACAGATCATTGGCATAAAAATTACGAAGGTGCACCGATCGATGGGAGTGCTTGGTTGAGTGAAAATAATAGTTCTCGTGTAATTCGTGGGGGGGCCTGGGGCTATGATGCAAGACATTGCCGTTCCGCCTATCGAAGCAGCCACCCACCCGACAAATCAAGCGCTATCTTCGGTTTTCGAGTGGTTTGTAGTGCGCCGTAGCCATTGGCTTCCTATAGGGTAGGCTCTTCCGTGCCAGAGCTGACAGGTGGGAGATCTGTCGGGAGTGCTAGAAGAGTCCAGACCTTCTCCAGTGATGCCTTGATCTGCGCGATCAGGCATCCGAAAATCAAGTCGGGTCAGTTCGCTTGGTAAGTTCGCTGAAGAGTTAGCTGACCCACCTCAACCTTTATTTGCTACACCCCATCATGGCAGAACTGGTCATCCGCCGAGAGCGCAAGCAAGCCCGCTACTTCACCGAAAAGCTAGGGGAAGCCGTTGGGCTAGACATGATCTTGATTCCAGCTGGTAGCTTCTGGATGGGATCGCCCACTAACGAGCCATACCACTGTGATCATGAAGGGCCACAGCATGAAACCAACGTTTCCACCTTCTTCCTAGGGCGTTATCCTGTAACTCAAGCTCAATGGCGGTTTGTGGCTGAATTGCCGTCGATTAGCCAAGAACTAGACCCAGAGCCTTCAGAGTTTAAGGGAGAGGAACGCCCCGTGGAGCAGGTGTCTTGGTATGACACTGTGGAGTTTTGCACCCGATTAGCAGCACACACCAGCAGACCCTATCGCCTACCCAGTGAAGCCGAATGGGAATACGCTTGTCGAGCTGGAACCACCACCCCGTTTTGTTTTGGCAAAACTTTGACAACTGACCTCGCCAACTACAACGGCAACTACACCTATGACGACGGCCCAACAGGGGAGGCGCGCCAAGAAACTACACCTGTAAACCACTTTGGGATCGCGAACGCCTTTGGCTTGTGTGACATGCTTGGAAATGTTTATGAGTGGTGTGCAGACCACTGGCACAGAGGTTACAAAGGCACGCCGACGGATGGGAGCGCTTGGTTAAGTGAGAATGAGAATAGTTCTCGTATAGCACGCGGCGGTTCCCGGAGCAGTCCTCCAGAGAATTGCCGTTCTGCCTCTCACAGCAGCTTCCCGCCCGACGAAGGCAGCAGCATTATCGGTTTCCGGGTCGTGTGTAGTGCTTCGAGGGCTCTGTAACCCTTCGCCCTCTTGCCCTTTTTGGCGCTACGCGCCTTTAAAGAATTTTTTGCTGTGGTAGCCCTGCTCATTTGTCAGACAAGCATCAAAAAGCGATCGATCCTCATGTTGTGAGATCGGAGGATCGATCGCCTGAAGCCCGCAGCACAGCAAGTTGAAAAAGCTTGACCTTACCTAAGTAAGCCTTTTCAGCAAAAAGTTGTGCAAATCTAAGTAAAGGCTGACTCACGCAATCGATCTGAATTATCACCACCTCTCAAAGTTGCTCTGTCCGAACTGCCTTATCAACCGCCTTACAGCGGTTGCCGCTTGAATAAGCCGCGCCATTTGTCAGCGAAAGTAATTGTTTAGCAATGCACTTGTGGCTTACCAATCTGAAAACCGCTGTAAATCAATTTGCTCCCTTGTCGCATCCGCTGATACATCGGCAAAACCATTTTCTTTAATCGAGAGATTTGTTGCTCCATGCTTTGAGAGCTTTCTTCCGCCTTAAGACTGATAACTCGAACGTAGCCAGCGATCGCTCTTTTCATAGAGGACTCCTGCACTGAATAACTGCTTTTCTGTTCCACTATACGCTGCTATTTGCACGTGTGTAGTTAAGACTTCACACGTGCAAATTATGGTACTCTTGTTCTTGTCCAATTAGCTTTTGGCTCTGACGTGGAGGTTTCATGATTCTTCAAAATGAGCGTCAGCGAGTCCTTCGTGTTATTGGTTACGCTCGGGTTTCCTCTCCTGAGCAAGCACTGGATTCTCAGGCTTTAGAACAACAAATCGCTCGCTTACGGGAGGCTGGAGCAACTGAAATTATTTTCGATATCGAGTCTGGGAGTAAGGACGATAGACCTCAGTTTCAACACCTGATGAGCTTGGTGCTCAACCGCTTAGTTGACGAAGTTATTTTCACCCGGATTGATCGCTTAACTAGATCCCTAAGCCAACTGAATAAGTGTATTGAGATCTTTGAAGACAGTGGGGTCAACCTGCGGATTCTGGATCAACAGCTGGATTTGAGGACACCGACGGGCAAACTGATGGCGCGGTTGTTAGGTGCGGTGGCAGAGTGGGAAACAGATTTGCTATCGGAACGGGTCCGCCACGGAAAGCGGTACCGCATCCGACAGAAGTATGCGAATGAATCCTGTCCCTGGGGATATGTGACATTCAATAAACGCTATCAATTGGATCAGCGGCCTGTGGCTCCACTCTTGGAGGAGTTGAAGAGCGAGTTTTCGGAGGCGGAATGGGCCCAGATTTTGCAGAACTACGAGGGCAAAACGGTTGCTGATATTGCTCTAGATTCGATTAGCATTTTTTTCCAGGAGCGTAGTCTTCAAGCAGCAGTTCGGCACATCTCTCAGAAGTATGGAGCCATCAAGAAACCAGGTCTCAAGAAACGGAAAAAGGCTGACAATACCGTGCCTTGCTGGACTCCGAGTGGGTTCCGTCAGTGGTTAACTAACCCGGTTCTCTGTGGACACACCCAATACAATCTCTGGGCTACGACTGGCAAACGGCAAAAGCCAAAGCGGAATCCGGCCCAGAGCGTGCTTCAGAAAAATACTCATCCAGACCAGCGGCTCTTGAGTGAAGCAGAGGCGGAGGAGGTGCGCCACATTCTGAAAGTGAACCTCAATGTCGGTGGTAGCAATTTCGTTCGAGATCCCAACAGTGCCGACCTTTATCGACCCTATGCTTATCTCAGCGGGCTGGTCTATTGCTACGAGTGCGGAGCCAAGTGTCCCTCTAAGAATAGTGGCAAAGGGAAATACCATTATTTTGTCTGTCGGCATACAGGAATGGGCTGTAGCAACAAAGGCTCGGCTGAAAAGTCAAAGATTGAACAGAGGTTGATTGGCCAGTTAGTTGCCAAGTCTCGGCTTATGCATGAGAAGGCTTTCCAAACCAAGAGTGAGAGTCTAGAAGGTCATGCTCTGCAATTTCTACAGCTACAGGAACCAACTCCAGAAGTGCAAGCCGAACAAAAAAGGCTGAGTGAAATCCACTTCAAACATTATCTAGAAAGCCAAGGTCGTGAACTAGCGAAGTCTGAGCGCTTGGAGGATTTACAGCGTCAGTACCAATATTTACAGGACTATCCAGGATTTGATCCAGATATTGAGACGAAAAAGCAATCGCTCTTGCAGGAGATACAAGCAGAGGAAAGGGCGATTCAGTCTTTCTTGAGAGAAGATGTGGAGTCCATCATCTTCTCGGGCAATAATCTTCTCTTTTGGGAAACCCTGACGAATGACGCCAAGGTGAAGCTCTATCCCCGGATGGTCGAGAAGATCTTTATTCAGCACGGTGAAGTCAAACAAATCAATTTCAAAACCGAAAAGGTAGAGGAGCCTGAAGCATTATGAATGTGGAATCTACGTTTGAAGCTGAGAAGAATCTGACTTTGATTGCCCGTAAGACTGTCCTACAGGAGTGGGATCTGACCAGACAGATCCGTAAGTTGGTGTGCCCCCATTGCAAGTCGGTACGCGTGATTCGGCTCATGCAAAGCCGCAATGGCTGTGAGTATGGTTGCAAGGACTGTAGGCAGGACATTTCGGAGGAAAATTTGCCGAAGTGTTGCCCGTATCCCGGTAAGTACGTGAAGTGCCAAGATTGTCGCTACTTCCAAGCTTTTGCCAAGGCGGTCAAAGCCAAGGTGCAAGAGCTTCGGCACTTAAGCCCAGAAGAACGGGCAGCCAGGGTTGCCGAGCCGACTTTTTATCAGAACAGTAAGCCTGTGCTGGCTCCTGTCCAACCACAAACGTTTACAGAATCGGACTTGGCAATTCCCTTCAGCGAGGAAACCAGCAATCCTGTACAGCTATCCCTCTTCGAGAAAATCAAAGATTCATCGTTAAACGGCGAGGAACCAAAACAGCATGAGTAACGAGCAAAAACTTGACCCACGGTTTACAAATTTCTTGCCTGTTAATTACACCCGCTTTACAAACGATCTTTCGTCATCACTTGTAGATGGGCAATTATAGAGTAGTGCCTTGGCGATCGCATCCCTGCCAGTTCGTTAAGACACTGCTTGTCGTTGCCGAGGATGCAGTGGGGTATGCCAAGAAAAAAGGACTTTTGGGAATTAGCTGACTCCACTATCCTGGGCCGCACCAAAAAGAATGAGCTGTTACAGATTGCCCGCAGTGAGCATCAACAGGTTGAAGCGTACCGGGCGCAAGTCGAATCCCAGGCCAAACAGTTTGAAGCCGAGAACCAACTGCTGACTCACCTGCGCAGTCAATTAGATAAAGAAGGCGAAGTTCATCGGCAAGTGCTAGAAGACCTACTAGAAACTTTTGACGAACAGCAACACAACCACGAGCAGGAACTCGATCGCTTGCAAAGTGAAGCCAAGGAGTGGGAGAAAGTTGCTCAAGATTATGAGGATGTCATCGTCACCCAGCGCAGCGCTATGAAAGAGCTGATTTCCTTGAGAGAGCGCATTAAACTATTCGCTCAAATGACACCTCTACAAGCTGGACAGGCATTTGCAAAATGGCTGTTTGGCTCTAAAGCAGATGAGGCCAGCGAGTACTGTTCCAATTGCAACGGTGTTATCGCCGCACCAGAATACCGTTTCTGTCCCCATTGTGGCAGCGATCGCCAGTCCTTCCGTGCAGCTCAGAAAGCTTAGTGCCCATGAAAACTGTTACTCGCAAGCAACTGATTGAGATGGGAGCTAGTAAGTACCAAGCCGAACTGGTGACCAAAGCTTTGACTCCCATTCGTAAACAGGGCAGTACCAATGTTTATGACTTGTTTGCGGTGAGCGATCGCTGCAAAGAGCTAATCGAGAATAAACGCTCTAAGGCAACTACGCGCACCGCAATTCAATCGCTGCGATGGGCAATTCTATCGCTTGCCGAACAGATTCAAGATGCTCCCTTTGGCATGAGTGGACTTGAGCAACTGCAATACGCCGAAACCCTAAACCTCCGCGCCGAAGATCTCTTTACTGAAACTAAAGCGAAGGTAGAGCGCTTAAAACAAGCGAATTCTACAACTAGTGCTAAGAGGCAGAAGTCATGAGCGAATTACCTCAAATTCCGGATTCAGACGCTACTCTAGCCGCAGCAGAGATTAAGTTTGCCCAAACCCAACAACTTCAGAAAAAGCTCAAACAACGACGGAGCGATGGCAAGCTACTTTACGAGGGTTGGCAAGGTAGTCAAGACTGGCATAACTGGCGGATGCAGCAATTAGAGCGGCAAAACTGGAAGTGCGCTTGTTGCGATATCCAAATGGGTTTCGGAGAGAAAACCTACTTAGCCAACGGAGACTTCATGCTAGAGCCTCAACATCCAACTGTTGAGCATATCTTGCCAAAATCACTTTTTCCAAAACTCACACTCGATAGACAAAACCTCGTCATCACTTGCTGGGCATGCAATAAAAAGAAGAGCAATGACATGGTTAGCGCTTCCAGACTGCGGCATGACTTACTAAAGCAAAAGTTGAATGCTCACCAGCAGATTGATACAGAGTAAGTTCTTAGACATCAAGCAAATTCTGCTGAAGCGATCGCGTTCTGAGGTGATACAGCAAGCACACCAGCTCATCATCTGTGAGCTGGCTGCGGCGCTTACCTTGGAAATGGTCTGAAATAAACTGGTGGGCTTGCTCCACAGTCCATCCCAATCGCTTGACTTGAATCTGAATTCCCACAATCACATCGCTGAGATCATCCGGGGCGATCTGAAGAGGTGGAGTCAAAGGCTGTGGAAAACTGGTTTTCCCCCTCCCTGGACCCTCCCCTTGTGAAGAAAAAGAACTTCGTTCTCCCACAAGACTCCCTTCAGCCCCCCCACCCTTCATATAGGGAAAGGTGTGTAATTCCTCTCTAGGAGCGTCTTCTAGTACTTTTGAGGGTTCGATCGCTGGAGCTAGTGATGAGGCTGTAACTGTCTCTGGTGGCTCTATTACATACCATTCGGGATGCCACAGCTCTTTGTACTTCTGCAAGGTACTGTGACTGCACTGAGCTATTGAGGCGATCGCTTGGGCTCGCGCAGTCAGGCCATCGGGTAGCTGACCTTGTTGGGTCAGTTCCAAAACGGCTTGTTTGATCCGCGCCTGGGCCTCTTCGGCTCGCTTCTGGTTGAAGTTGACGATGTTGTTGGCAGCCGTGGCTAGGGGCAGGGTGCGATCGCGCTTAGGAGAGGTGCCCAGGGGCCAGTAGTAGTTCTCTGCGGCTATGGCCCATTCTTGAGCGCGACGGCTGATTTCGTGCTGGTGTTGGCACCACTCTCGGTAGCCAGGGCTGTAGATAGCGGTGTGTTCGATGTAGTGGACTAGCGCTTCACCGGAGAGGGATAGAAAGACGACGCCGTAGCAGCCAATAGTTTTGAGCAGGTGATTGGTTTGCCCCGGTCCCGTCCACCCTTGCTTCATCTCAGTTTCCAGTTCTTGCTGCCACAGGGCGGTGTTGCGGCAGCGTTTGTAAGAACGGTACTGATGCTGCTTCTTCGCCTGGGCGATCGCTTGATGCAGTTGGGCTAGGTCCTGAGCTGCGGCGGCTTGGTCCCACTGCTGGAAGAAGGTGGAGAGATTACTGGGCAGGGGTTGCAGAGTGTCACTGAGGAGGACGGAGCCGCTGCTGGGTTGGAGAGGCAAGCGATGGGCGTTGTACTCGCTGTATTCTCCGGCTTTGCTGTAGCGCTTGACGTTGGGGAAGACTTCCAGTTGCCCTGCTTGCAAGGGTAGGTGGTGAGCTTCTAGGCAGTGCTTCAAGGCGACGGCGAGGCCGAAGGTGGGGACAGCTTCAGGCAGGGGGATGTAGAGGTGAAGACCACCGTTCCAGCTAGAGCGCAGCAAAACGGTTTGGTGAATGCCGATGCTGGCGAGGGCAGCTCGGAGGGTGATGAGGGCTTGGCGATCGCGGGTGGGATGATGCAGACTCAGGGCATCGAGGTCGATGAGGCCGTGGTAGGTAGTGGGGCAAAAGCGAACGCCGACGAGTTGAGCGGCATCTTGCCAGTAGGTCCAGAGACTACGGGGCTTGAGGGGGTACTGCGTGAGGGTTTGCCAAGCGGGTTTTTGGCTGGCATCCGCTGGGGTAGGGGCGACGATCGCTTGCCAGGGGTAGGGGAAGAGCTGGCACAAGCGCTGGCCTAATGGGTCGCGGGGTAGGGGTTCGGATGAACGCTGACGAGCGGGCTGTGAGGTGATTGCCTGACTTTCACAGGCAGGTGTTTGTTTGCGTGGCATGATGCAACTCTCTAGTCCGGTGGGGGCAAGGGGACAGAGGGTGCAAAGTGAGTAAGTACGACTGGTCACGCTGCTGGTGCAGGTGATCGTCACAGTAGCTATGCATGGTCTCTCTGTCCCGAAATAGCGACTGGACAGGGAGAGAGCGATCCGCAGATTGAGAATAGCTAAGTTTTCTCTAAGACTGGCTTAGACAAACAGAAAATTCCTCATTTTTCTTCGATGCGCTCCATCCCTGATGTAGAGAGGAATAGAGAGCCATTTGTCTGCTTCATTTGTATGCTGAAAGACGCTTTAAGGTCTTGTCACTTTTCACCAAATGACCGTAATATAGACGCATGGCACAGTGGGTGACTTAACTGCGGGCCCGTCAAGCACACAAGTTAGAGTCTCCTCTATTCCGAACCAATAATAAAAAACCTTCGAACCCCTTCTGTTAGCGCAGTTGGGGTTTTTGGTTTTTAGCCTTCATAAGACATCTTTACCTCCTTTTCGATGACGATACGTTTTCATCCTTACAGTCACTGATTTCCTCCGTTTTTACATAACTTGAAGAGTAGTTTACCTGATCCACCCAGCGATCGCTGCTATTTTCAATGCAATGAAAAATTAACGGCTTGCGATCGCGTCTCAATACAAGCGGTACCCTTGAGCCGAAAGAGTGCAGCTGAATTACAACTTTAGTTGTCATTGACAATCCATATTGGCGTGGTTAGCATAGACCCATGGAAACATTGCAGCAGATCGCCCAGCAAAATCCTTATTGGTCGCTGGATGAATTGGTGCAGATCGCGAATGAGCTGCTGCCTCAATTTCTGCCCGAAGAAAAGGCACATACCAGGGTGCGAGAAGAAGTCTCTCCTCGGCTGGTTAGGCACTATACCGGTCAGGAAATGCTGGATGATCCCATCCGAGAAGGACGAGAAGCGCGTTATGTCTATCGGCACTTACTGCAAGTGTTAGTAGTCAGACGGCTGCTTACAGAAGGTTATGGAGCTAGCGTTATTAATACCTTAGCTCGCTCAAAAAGTAACTCTGAACTGGAGGCATTACTACAAGGCGGAGTTCAACTGACTGTTTCTCCAGCTAACGCAGCGCTCGCATTTCTGCAACAAATTCAACAAAGACCACCAAATAGTCCTCAGTCAGTTGCAAAAAGCCCTTCGCCTTCGACCCCCTCTCCTCCAGTATCAATCCCACCCCCTACGGCTGCAGCATCTCAC
>NZ_JACJPK010000078.1:0-11382 GCF_014696035.1 Trichocoleus sp. FACHB-262
TGCCGACTGAATACAGGGTCTGGATTAGCCTCAGAAAATTGGAGCAAGTTGCCTTGTGTTTTTTGTCCAGTGCACAACCAGAAGAAGCAATGCTTGCTTAGCTTTGCACAAAACATTGCCTAAGATGCCTCAAAATGGCAATGTTTTTTCAATTTCTGCTTGCTTCAGGTTGCACAATTGGACTGGCTGAGGCATCTGAACAGAAACCTGCGGGCTTGAATTAGGAGCACTTTTCCGGCAACCAGTCCTGAGCTTTACTGCGTTGCCTGATCGAGTAAGCGCTGCCCAGCTTTTGTGACAGAGCCCCTGCTGGTTTAATCATTAGCTAGTTGCCAAACACAAATGGAGGTATCTTCACTACAACTGATTAGTTGTCCATCTGGGCTGAAGACTAAACCAGTGACCATTAGTGGATGCTCCTTGAGCTGTTGTAGCACTTGACCAGTGGCAACATCCCAGAGCTTAATAGTATGGTAAATTCGTCCATCATGTGCTTTAGAATAGCCAGCTGCTAGAAGGCGACCGTCAGGACTGAAAGCCATTGCAGTGCATGATTGAGCGTTTGGGAGAGTATGGACAACTTTCCCTGTCTCCAGATTCCAGATCGTAATTACATGCAGATCAGCCGCTGCTAACAACCGCTCATCGGGGCTGAGCGCAATACGGTCCCCCTGAGCTGAAGCTGGCAGTAAGGGAGAGGACAGGGGTTGGCCCGTCAACCAGTTCCAAAATTTGATCGAACCTGTTTGCGCCGTGCTGATCAAGCACTCATAACGGCTGCTAAACACCAAGTTGATAATATGGGTACGTTTGCCAAGTTCGGGATCGTGCTGAAACGATTGTAAGAGCTTGCCCTGTTGCCAATTCCAAATGTGAATACGATGGTTACCGCCGCCACTAGCTAGCCATTGTCCCTCGGCACTAATGGTTAAACATTCGTATGAACTGAACTGTTCATGTTTTAGACTCTGAATTTTTCGCCTCGATGCCACATCCCAAATGCCAATCCCACCATTTTCAAGCACAAAGAGAGTGAGTGGCAGATTAACGATCGCTGGGGTCAGGGCCAAACTCATTCTACTGAAATAGCGGGAATAGCCGCATGCAGATGTCAAGGTATGTAGCTGTTCGCCCGACGCTAAATTCCAGATTTTCGCCGTGTTGTCTCTGCTATGGGTGATGAACGTTTTGCCATCAGGGCTGAGTACTAGTGCGTAAATCTCATCCGTATGCCCTGCAAACGGAGAAAAGGTCTCATTTGTTTTCAAGTTGCGCAGCACTAGACTCCCGTCTTGACTGGTGGTTGCCAATAAGCCACCATCTTGAGAAATTGCGACCCGACGGTCGCGATAACTGAAGTAGCCACCGACCGGGAAATTAGGAATCGTCGGCATTCCTGGCGGCAAAGCCTTCAAACGTTGCCCTCGTTGTAAGTCCCAAATCTGAGTTTCGTTCCTAAGAATTTTACAGAGCAGCAGTTTAGCATCTGCACTGAGCCAAATGTCAGCCACACCCTGTGGTTCATCTGAACAGCCCTCGGAATGGGGGTTATAGCCCGTTGGAATGTAATGAATGACAGAGAGGCTGTGCAGCTCGGTATTGCTGACCAAATCCCATACTTTGACTGCTCCCCCCTCATAGGTTTCATTACCCGCCACAACGATTTGTCCGGTCGAATTAATCGCGACACAAGTGATTCGAGCCGGCATGTCAAAGGTGCAGAATGGTTTGCCATCTGGTAGGTGCCAAACCATGACTTGCCCCAGGTAAGACACCCGACCGACAATTGTGTGGCGATCGGCACTCAAGGATTGGTTATCGAATTGATAACAACCACACTGGATCTCGCCGAGCATTTGTTGAGAGGGAATATCCCAAATCGCCACCCTGTCAAGGGAACCAGTCTTGCCATAGCGAACGATCGCGGTTTGGCCATCTTGAGAAATTTGAATTTGTTGGGGATTACCCTGTAATTCCAGAGTCTGTATGAGTTTGCCTGTGCTAACTTCCCAAGTGCCGATGATGCGTTTTTCCTGTACCCCCACAATCGCTGTGCCATCTGGATAAAGCCCGATTGGTTGCTCAAACTTGAGGGTTTTCAGGGTATAACGCAGTTGAAAAGGCATAAGGCAAACCAATTCAGAACGACACAACCTTAGCCTAACTCCTGGGTTAGGGAATACTGGTCAATGGCTTTGGCAGTGAAATGGAGTGATAGCCTTGATGTCACCGTTATCCGAAGCAATAGAACGTCTTGAAGCTAAGTATCCAGGAGTTTTAGAACTAGGAGCGAAGTTTGAATATATCGAATTAGTAGTACGTGAACTTCCATATCAACTACCAAAGGAAGCCTACGAGTTATACCTCTTAACAGACGGCTTGGGTGCTCGTGCCCTTTTCTGGTGTGGCCATCTCCTCTGTCTTTCTGAAGCTGTTGATGCTTATAAGAGGTTGCAAAAATACAATAACTTTGGTTCTAACTGGTTTCCGATCATGGAGGATGAGGGTTGGCTCTAGTTTATTTTGGGTAGCTCGGAGCAACAACAAACATCACAAGTTTATAAAATTGATGGGAAAGACCTGATGAGTAGTGATGAAGTAGAACCATATCTCGAATACTCAAGCTTAGCAGAGATGGTTTTGGCATCAATAGCCGGAGCATAGATTGTCAAATAGCCATAAGTAGCAACGCTGTATAACAATTGCGGTGCAACAGATTAAAGGAACTGCTGGTGCTGAGTTGAATGTTACTGCAACTACTAACCGCAATCGTTAATACAAGTGCAACAATGCCGAAAATGACCATTTTCGGCATTGTTTGGTTTATCATGACTTGAGTTCTCAATGGTTTGAGGCGTACTACAAAAAATGCGCCACTATTCGTTTTCGGCAATGTTTCTAAAAAAGCGATGACACCTCCTCGCAAACCTAAAAATCAGGAAGTGCGATCGCGTGAGCATCTAACACCAGATGAGGTGGAGTTGCTAATGCAGGCAGCGAAGCAAGAAGGTCGCCATGATCATCGTGATGCCACGCTGATTCTTTTGATGTATCGTCATGGGCTGCGAGTCAGCGAGGCGATCGCCTTGCGTTGGGACCAAGTGGATCTAAAACAAGGGACGTTGCATGTCAATCGAATGAAGCAGGGTCACCATCAACACATCCACTATGGGGACCAGAATTACGAGCACTACGGCAGTTACAACGAGAGTATCCAGGCTCGCCGTATTTGTTTCGGTCGGAGCGCCAAGGCCCAATCAGCGATCGCACAGCCCACCACATCATGGCTAGAGCCGGAGAATTAGCAGGTCTTCCGTTTCCAGTTCATCCACATATGCTGCGTCATGCCACGGGGTATTACTTAGCATCGAACGGACAAGACACTCGAGCCATTCAAGCTTATTTGGGGCATAAGAATATTCAACACACAGTCCGTTATACAGAATTATCGCTAGGGCGATTCAAAGATTTCTGGATTGACTGAGCAGAGGAACAGCACCCTCGATGGTCAGCCTAGGAGACATTGAGTTACCTCAGCAGGGTGGTTACTCTGCTGAGGGCTATATCCCTGGAGATGCCAACTATTCTGCCTCACCTATTAAAGTGAACGCAGCCCAATCGAATGGACTAGGATGATCTTTCATCGTTGCTAGCATCGCCTGTCGAAGTGCCTGCGCCCTATCTGGAGAGTGCTTCAAATTTTTATAGAACGCAACCATCAACTGTGCCGTCGCATCATCCGGAACAGCCCAGAGAGAAACGACTACACTAGGCACTCCCGCAGAAATAAACGCCCGAGATAATCCAACGACCCCATCCCCGGTGATGCGTCCTCGTCCAGTTTCACAGGCACTCAGCACCACTAGCTCTGCCTGTAGCTGCAAGTCTAAAATCTCGCTGGCTGTTAACAGTCCACTGTCGTTACCTGAAGGAGCTAGCGCGATCGCTCCTGGTACTCCTATTCCTTCCAGAGATACATAGTTTCCTTGGCTCCCGTATTCGAGTAATCCATGGGTCGCCAGATGAATGAGTGGAGCTTGGGGCAATTTTTGCTTAATTGATGCTTTCGTTGCTTGACTGCCTGTAATGGCGACTGTATTTAATAGCTGAGCAACCTGGTGTGCTTCCTCCTCTGCGTTAGGAAGGGGAGCCAGTTGCCCTGGGGGTTGTCCTAGAGCTGTGGAAACCATAGGCATGACGGGATTACCCACGACAAGAGGAGGAGCTTGCTTGCGTCCTCGGGCTTGTTGCCGTTGCTGATGAGTTAAGTCAAGGACCTGGATTGCTGGAGCTGACAGAATAGTATGACGCTCGATCAGATATTGACCGCTCTCATCCTGTAAGGCGGGGAAAGGTGCCAGGAAGAGGGATTCTTGGGGAATAAAGATAACCCGGGCATTAGGATCAGTGGGCAGCAGGCCTGAGATCGGTTCAATCAAAAGGCTATGCAATCGTTGCAAGGCACTATTTTCCTGGACATCCTGGCTAGGGGTGGTCGAATCGGTTGGCAGCGGTACTTCCGGGAATGTCAGTTCTTTATTGCGATTGCTAGTGCCAGATTCTGCGCTGACCGATTTTATAAGGTTGTTACAGCCAGGACTTCCGTTCAGACACCGACTCGCATTAACGAGCTCAGACAGAGTCACGCCTTGTTGCCACAAAGGTTTAAGATCAACCTGTCGAAAGGCAATCTGCCCGGATGGGCTAACCACCCAGATATACAAGTCTTGCTCTCGACTCCGCTGTTTACCGCGAAACTTGAAGTCATCATCAATAACGATCGCATACTCAACGAGGGTCGCGTTCTGCTGCCGAGCGATTTGTTTCAGTTTGCCAAGGGTTGGTATTTGAGCATTGCTGTTGATTGCTTTTTGATTGCTTGGCTGAACAAGTCGGCGGGAGAGAAGCTCGACAAAGGCACGAGCTCGTCCCTGCTCAGAGATTTCTAATGCTGCTTCCGGTTGATTCGCAGCAATCAAAACTTGTTGCAGCAAGTTATAGGTCTGAACCTGGGTATCAAAAATCGAAACTTGATAGGTATCGCTCAGCCCTGGGCGGATGCCATCGAGCAACTTTGCCGCAGCTCGAAGTTGGGTTTCTGCCTCTGTTAACTTGCCTGCCCCGAACAAGGTATGTCCTAAGTTATTCAGGCTCCTGCCTTCGAGTTGGGGATTGCCAATAGTTCGGACGATATCCAAGCTCTGCTGCAAAAATTTTAGGGCTTTTGGGTAGTCTCCCTTATCCTCATAGGCGATGCCAAGACTTCCCAGCGCTTCTGCTTGCCGCTGGCGTTGCTGGCTCTGTTGAGCAATGGCTAAACTCTGCTGGTAATATCCAATCGCTTTTTCGATTTCCTTCTGAGAGTGGTACACCGAACCCAGATTAATCAGGGTGCTGGCTTGACTGGACTGGTTTCCGTTGGCTTTGGCAAGGTCTAACCCCTGCTTCAAAGCTTTGATTGCGTCATCGGATTGACCTAAATTGGCATACAGGGCACCCAGATTGCTCTGAGCGATCGCTTCTCCTAGGCGATCGCCGGTTTGTTGAGCCAGCTTCAAGCTTTGCTCGTAAGCAGTTCGAGCATTGTCGTAGTCCCCAACTGCTTCAAAGGTATTCCCCAGATTGAGCAGCACCTGCCCCAACCCTTGGCGATCGCCCAAGGCGCGCATCAGTTTCCCAGCTTTTCGATGGGCATCGATGGCTTGGCTGTAATTGCCCAAACTCGCATAGGCAGGTCCCAAATTTCCCTGAGCTTCTGCTTCCATCCGCGTTAGGTTTAGGGCTTGCGCCAAGGGAAGCAGCGCTTCTAAGGTTGCGACTGCCTCCCGATAGCGCTCCATTAGAGTGTAGGCAGCACCAATATTTGCTAGTGCCGACGCTTCTCCTGGGCGATCTTGCAGCTGTTGATACTGCGAACGTGCTGCTTGCCAAGACTTAAGTGCATCTTCCAGCTTCCCTGCCTGGTACTGTTGATTTCCCTGTTGCAGTAGTTGGTCTGCTTGGCGATTTTGACTCGGCTTCTCAACCAATGGTGAGGGTGAGGGAACAGAATTAACCGCAACGGAGGGAAACACGGGCAGGCACAGAAAAGCGGCGATCGCTCCTCCCAAAATCCTTTTCCATCTTTTCTTCACAATTGGCTGGTTCATCGTTTCCACAAGTGAAGGACTAACCTGTTGCTAGTTTTACCTCACACCCCCATCCAGCAATTTGAGAATTTGAGTATCATCGGCTGTGGTATCACTAATGGCTGTTGCACAGGAGACTTCAGGAGAGACAGTCGAACTCACAGAAGTACGCGTTGCTCCTGATGTAGATGCAACAGCAGTCATCGACACAGGTTTACAGATGGTTTGATCTGGCTGATTGAGCTGCCCGGAAAGGGAGGGTCTATCTTTCTGGGCCTGTGGAATTTGACCATTGCTCGGATCGGCAGTAGTCCCCCCGTTGCTATTAATGCTGCCGCCGTTGCCTGTGCTGCCGGTTGTTTCTTTGGCTGTTTCTTGAGGAAGGAGGATTGGACCGGCAGTAGTCCCCCCGTTGCTATTAATGCTGTCGCCGCTACCTGTGCTGCCGATTGTTTCTTTGGCTGTCTCTTGAGGAAGGAGGATTGGACCGGCAGTAGTCCCCCCGTTGCTATTAATGCTGCCGCCGCTGCCTGTGCTGCCGGTTGTTTCTTTGGCTGTCTCTTGCGGAAGGAAGGGAATAGGTTGGGTAATGGTATAGAGCTGAGAGTTGTCATCGTTGCCAACAAAAATTGCGCCTGCCGTCCCACTGTAATAGCTGGGAAATTCTTGTACTGGCAAGAATCGGTCGTTTCTCTCTAAGCGAAGCCTCGCATCCGGATCGCTGGGATTGAAATTACTTAGAGATTCAAAGCTGGAAAGAATAAGTCCGGGTTCCGTATTGGGAGCGATCGCAAAGTCAATATCAGCCCCTCCTCCAATAATTTGGAGTGTCTCATTGTTAATACCACTTCTGCCACTGTGACGGATGCGAATATTAGAAGGGGCGGTTGATCCATACGAGTAGGCAACAACACTAGTTGGAGTTGTTTGCCGATTAGCTACGGTAATCTTTGCCTGTGATTGCTCCAACTCTGCCCGATTAAATCCTTGATTAACAAAGAAGTTAATTAGCTCTGGGCTGCTTCTCAGCTCTATTTGTTCTCCACTACTGCTCACCCCAATGTTGCCAAGCCGAAATTGAAAGGCAGCATCGGTTGCCACAAATTGTCCGACTGAATTGATGTCAATGCCACCCATCCCAGAGCGAATTGATCGAACGATAATATCACCATTAGTTGATTCCAGCTTGACAGCACCTTGTTGGGGCAGATCTCTAATTCCGATAACGTTAAAGCTCCTGTTATAGGCGTCAATAATCCCTAGTTGAAGATCGGAGCCAGCAACCCTCACCTCTCCACCCCTAGTCGAAATATTTCCAGTAGCAACCTGGCGATTGGACTCTATGTCTACTGCTCCTCCAAATGGGTAGCGTGTGAAATCTGAGTTGCTATCGGAAGAACGAGTGTCAATCGTCCCAGTAGTGATACTTCCGGGTGCGTTGAGCGTCACACTGCCGCCCTTACCAACTACAACAGACGTGTCAATGTTGCCCACTGTAATGGTGGCAGGAGAAGATGAAGTTGCCGATGTACTAAAGAGGGTAGCATTAACCGGATTTGCCGGAACGTTTGAAGAACCATTCAGGCTTGTTACCCCAGCCCGCAGAATCAGCGAGGGACTGCTGTTGAGAATTGCAATATCGGGGTCTGCTCCAGTGAGAGATTCATTGGGTGCCAAAATCCGAATGTTACCGCCTTGAATACTCCCAGTTGACTCAACCTTGAGCGCTAACCCCTGATAATCACCGAACGTTACATCTCCAGTTGCCCGGATTAGCGTGTTAGAGCTGGCAATGTTGTTTGGTCTGCCGCGAAGATCAGTTGCTTCAAACGCACCTCCCGTGAAGTTCCCGTCAGCCACAATTCCGCTGTTGCTAGCCAGGGTAGTGCTGCTAACGCTTTGAAATAGAGATCCTGGGTTATTTGTCGCTAAAACTTGAATAGCTTGATTTCCCTGAACATAGATAGACCTACCAGACTGAATCACAGTTGGGCTGGCAGGGCGATCCAAAATTGACACCCTATTATCCGAGGAAAGCCGCACGAAGCTGAGAGGGTTTACTGGATCTGCAATTAGACGGCTACTAATAATTGTCAATCCATCGCGAGCGTTGAGGCTTAGCTGGTTTGTCGCGTTGAAGCTGTTTTTATCCAACGTCAGGCTACCCTGCTGCACATTCAGTTGTAGATCCCGTGCATTCAGTTCTGAAGATGATAAAGAGTCGATCGCGGTAAGCTCAATCGTTCCTGTTGTGCTTGCCCTGAGAACACTAACACTTCGACCACTGGCAATCAGATCGCGTAATCGAGATGTTTCACCAACTTCAGGTATAGAAATTGAGCCGCTTCCGGCAATGAGTCTTAAATCTCTGGGTGTAGCTCCATCGCTGTTAATAGAACCACGGAGGAAATCGACAGAAATATTGCCACCGTCGCCTGTCGCGGTAGTGGTGTTAAGAGTTGTATTACCAGCAAGAACCACTGGTCCATCTAGATCAATATTTCCTCCATTCGTTGAGATGTTTCCAACAAAAATGTTCGTTGGGCCGGGCTTAAATGACGAGTTTTCTCCTGGTTTAATTTTGATGTCTCGCCCATTAGTTTGAATGGTTGCATCAGCACTCATCGAAAAGGAGCCGCCGTCTCTAAAGTCGCTGTTTGGAGTGAAGGTAATCGAGCCTCCCGATGTGGCAGAACCAGGGGGATTACTGGAAAACGATAGGGAAACACCTGGATCAATTGCAATGTCGTTCGTTGCTTCTAACTGGACATTGCCAGTAATCGCTTCTAGAGCAGCTTTAGAGATGGTGAAGCTAGTCGTCGGAGAATCTGTCGAGAGGATTTGTCCATCAGCAAGCTGGTTGTCGTCCGCGGCACTGTTGCCTGCCACAATTCGAATGTTGATTGGGTCAAGTAGGAGACTTCCTAGCATTCCATTCGGTGCGCTTAGGTCAGTGGTGCCATCAAAGGTCAAATTTTGTTTGCCCGACACTTCCACAAAGCCACCATTACCAGTTTGTGAGCCACCATGAGCGCTAATGCTGCCATAGAAACGAGTCGCGTTATCTGCCCAGACAATGACCTTACCGCCATCACCGTTTTGCAACGCATCAACATTAATGACAGAATCTGCGCTGACGTAAGTCTGTTGAGCATTCGGAACGGTGCCTTCTCCTTTGTAATCGCCACCAACTAAGACAATGCCGCCACCATTGGTACCAGAAGCATCAATATTGGCATCAACTAAACCCACCTTGTCGCCCAGTATATGGACAGTTCCACCCGTTGCCCCAGAGGCATCCACAGTACTCGAAACGATCGCGGTTCCTGCCTCAGTTGGCACAGCGACGCCCGAGCCCGTTAGTCTGACGACATCACCTTCAACTGTGACTCCAGTCGCGTTGTTTAAATTCCCGCCTACCAGAAGTTGTGGAAGGGAAAGAGGCGTAAAAGGCAAGGCGTTAACCGTGGTTCCTGTCTCGACAGGCAACGCCAGACTCAGCAAACTCCCATCCTGAGAGAGGCTAACTAACTTTTCACCTGGAACTGCGGCAACCGTGATCTTGCCTTCCGGTGCGGTGAGGGTTCCTGTGTTGATAACTGTCCCGCCGAGTAAGGTAATACTCTGCCCCTGTCCCACTCCCAGGTTGCCTGCATTAACGATCGCCCCTGGTTGAGCCATCGTAAAGGCAAAGCTGGTGGGATTGCCGATTAGATTGGTGTAGTCATTGGAGCCAATCGCATTGAACCAATTGCCCTCAAAGCCAATGCCATTGGCGGTGGTGGCGGTAAAGGAACCCCCCACATTTAGACTGGCACCAGAGCCAAAGATAATTCCAGCCGGGTTCATCAAGTAGAGGTTGGCATTCCCTCCTGTCACTTGAAGCACTCCATTGATGAGAGAGGCATTGCCCCCTATCACTCGTCCCAGAATGTTTTGCACACCAGGGTCAACGAAGTTAGCTGTTTGCCCTGCATCCACATTGAACTGACCAAAGCTGTGAAACAGGTTACTCCCTGCCTGAGTTCCTCCAGTGATATCGGTCGTGCTGCTGCCGTTTGGACTGATGGCTGTTCCATCACCGGCAGAAGTGATTTGTGCGTGAGCTGAGTTGGGAACTACTGTTGCCAAACCAACTGCCAGGACAGGAAGACCAAGAAGTTTCAGCCAGTTCATAGGATCAAAATAGGAGTGGGTAAACCAGGAGAGAGGTACCGTGCAGGAAGCACTCAGTTTTCAATCCACTCGGCTTGTCCTGGGTAAACTGACCGCATTGAGCGACTCCAAAAGAAGTTGAGAGATTGAAAACAATCGGTACATTTAGCACATCGGCCACTAGTATATCTACTGCCTTTTCTGATTCCTATACACTTAAACTAATCTTTAAACAGTAAATCTGCGGGTCGTTTTATTTACTCTCTCCTTGCCCAAACCGAAATGCAGCTTTCATTACTCAATACTTGTAAACAAACTCGTTTCCAAATCAACGTCTCATTCTTCTTAGAACGGATGAGTTTGTTTATAGCTATGCTCGAAAGAAGCTATTTCTGGAAAGGAAATTATTGACGAGTAGAGTACACCCTTAATGTCATCATTTTTGACTTGTGCTAAACCTGGAAACTCCTAGTGCTCGGGAAACAAAATTAGAGGAAATCCTATTTGTCAGATTGGTGGGATAACCTTTATTGGAAGCGATCGCTAAGGGTGCAGAGAGAGCCACAGCCTTCTAGTTTGTTGTAAAGGGTTACTGACCGATCGCCTGCGACTCGAAATGGCTGGAACCCTGATTCTATCGTTGACTAATAAGTTTCACTTAATTTGTGGGCGCTGCTAGGACAGCCTTCAAAAATTCCCTGTCCGGTTCAGAAAAGCCTCGACTTGCACCTTTGCCTGCTCGATCTCCTGGCGCGACTCTGAGGAACCGGAGTCGAAGACAGCACCATTGAACATTCTGACCCTCAGAGAGGAGCTAGGAGACCCATCACTCCATTCCTGAGTGCGAATGTGAATGCTCTCAATTGATGACAGCGGCAGCACTTGCGTCCGTTGAGGTACGATAGGGGCACGTTCTGAGTAAGTGAAAGTTGAGCGTAGCGCATTGAAGGTCATCTGAGAACTCAGCCCAGCCAATGCAGCAAAAAGGAATAACCCACTCACTGCGATCGCACCGGCTGAGACAAGGGCAAAGAGCAGGAAAACTGGGTTCCAATAGTCATGCCATTGCACGCGCCACAACAGTTCGTAGGGTGCGAGC